>DORQ01000225.1 GCA_003514205.1 Acidimicrobiaceae bacterium | reverse complement strand
AATCGGAGGGACGAGATGTCTGACAATCCACCATTTCCGCCGGAGCCAGCCGGATCTGGCCCAGCTCAGCCGCCGCTCCCACCGCCAGGCTGGCAACAGGCGCCCCCGCCGTCCCCGTACTCGACACCTGCCGCCTGGCCGCAGATGCCCGCCTCTCCGCCTCATGCCCCCGGATCATCCTATGGAACACCCCCAGGACTGAGCGGCGACTTCATCTGGCCACAAGCCACGATCGCTCCCACGCAGAAGCCGAAACGGTCGAACAAATTGGTCATCGGAATCGGCAGCCTCGTCTCGGTCGCCCTCATTGGGCTCGGCACTGCGACCCTCATGAGCAACGGTGCCGGAGCAGCGAGTCCTGAGGAGGCCGTCGAGCAGTTCGCCGCAGCAATCGACGGAGAAGACCTACTTGGCGCCATGGCAACGCTTGCACCTGACGAGGTGCGCTCACTCCCCGACGTTTACCGGCTTTCACTCAAGAAGAGTCAGGAATTGGGCGTCGCCGATGTCGAGGCCCCCACCACTGACGAGCCGCGGCTTGATGGCCTCAACCTCAGCGTCTCAGGTCTCAAGGTGAATGCAACCCAACTGAGTGAGGACATTGCCAAGGTCCAGATTCTTGATGGCAAGATCGCGTCGGAGGTGAAGGAAGGAAGCGATCTGGCCGAGTCATTGAAGAGCCTTGGATGGATGTTCGGCGGTGGCCTCGACGGTGAATACGAGGACGCCCTGTTCGAATGCGTCGATCAGCGCATTGATGTTGATGCCGACGAGGACGAATGGGATGAGGCCTACCAAGCCTGCGAAGCCGAACTCGAATCAGACAGCGCCGGAGACGAATCCTCGTTCGGCAATGGCGAACTGGATCTCGGGGAGCTCCGGCAGAAGGCTCGCTCTCACGGTGGGCCAGGCCTATTCGTGATGGCTGTTCGGCGCGATGGAGGTTGGTACCTGTCTCCATTCTTCACGCTTGCCGAGTACCTACGAATGACGGAGTTCGATGGCGAGGAAATCGACTTCGATGGTCGTGATCCTGGCCCCGCGGCAGCTGACCCCACGGCCGCCGTGATGGCGATGATCAAAGGAATCGAAAACGGGGACTCACATGCCTTTGCCGACGCATTGGCTTCGGAAGTGAGTGTTTGGCGCGTGTACGGCCAACTCGCCGATAACACCGATTCGGGCAATGAGTCGAGTACCACTGCCGAGGATGAGGGAAATGCCACAGACTCGATTGTGGGTGCCGCTAGTCAGTTGAAGCTGGCTGACATCACCCTGGCTGAAGAGAAGATCGACGAGACGCGGGTACGCGTCATCGCGACCTCCTTCAAGATCGAGGGACAGATTGAGGAGGTCGACACGGAGAGCGACGCCTATATCGAATACTTGGACTGCGAGTATCGCTGCGAGGACTACGAAGACCTCCCGACGGTGACCCACGATGTGACCTATTCGCTCGAAGATGGTTGCTTTTCCGCAACCGAGGATGCCGAGGTGGTCGAGGAGGGCTGCCTCAACGACGTTGAGGGAGGAATCCTTCAGGCGCTCGACATCAACCAAGTTTCCGTCGTTGCAGTTGCCGAACGAGATGGTTGGGCAGTTTCGCCGATCGAGTCACTTGCCGACTACCTCAGTAGGATTGTCGCCAACCTGACCCGGCCCATCCTTGAGCGCTACAGCTCAGAGTTAGGGCTGTTTCCCTTCGGAGCCTCCAGTGACGAAGCACCGGAAACGACTCAGACCATCACCATTGGGTCAAACACCGTGGAACTCAACGAAGCAGGCGTTGCGTTTGTCGATGTCGACACCAAAGGTGCAGTCCTCGCAACAGCAACGACCAACACCGAGGACGTGACTCTCTCAGTCCTGCATACCAGCAGCGATGAGGAGGATTCCGGCTACGGGTCATACGACACCTACGGAGGCTCCGAGGCAATGGCCATTGACGGAGCAGTCCTTCGAATCGTTGGCCGAATCGAGGATCGAACAGCGATCGTGAACCTCGAAGCCCTCAAAGCTCAGAGCATCCAAGAGGAAGTCGAGATCATTGGCGATATCTCGGCCGGTGATGTCATTGCCTACGAACTGACTGCAGCGCAGTACCTGCGGGCCCACCTGCAGTTTGACGGCTCGACCTGGATCGAGGTGTACAACGAACAGGGCGACATCTTCGATACCTACGAGATTGACCAGTCAGATCCTGATTCGATGAATCAGCAACTCATTCTCACATTCAACCGAGCCGTTGAGGATGAGGACAACCAGGAAGGTGACAGCGGACCCGAGGAGCTTGACCCCAGCTATGAGTCCAGCGGAAGTGGAATTCTTGAGGACGGCCAATACGGCATCTATGTCCCCACCGAGCGGCCTGGCTTTTCTCGTGTCGACCCCAACTCGGCAGTCGTTCGGTACGACCTCTCTGACTACAGCTACTCGACGGAGCCATTCCAAGTTCTTGGAGGATCAGCGGTCGCAGTAACCATCACTTCACCAGCGAGCGTCTCAGTAGCGGTGTACTGCGATAGCAGTGATTCCTCCGAGGACGTCGACTTGATTCCCGGCGAAGCCGGGACCGTGTACGTGCTCGCTGAGGAGGACGAGGTGTGCTCGATCGAGCTGTATTGGTACGGAGACGAAGAAGACGAACCCGGCGACCGATCGGGCACCGCCGACATCACGATGACCTGGGCGGCCGTGGACCCTGCGCTCGCGACTGCAGCGATTGAGGGCTACGAGGACAACGATCCATTCGGCGAGGAGCGGTCCAGCCGCGGCATCGAGGAGGGTCTCGCTCCGTCCACCACTGTGCTGGGAGGTGCCGAGTCGGTGCCTCCATCGGGCGAAGACGGTTCAGCCTCGCCACAGATCCCTGTAACCACTCTCCCGGAGATCTAAGGGCATTCGCCTGGGCATAGGGGGTGCTTGGCGAGTTCCTAGAGCTCCGCCAGGTTCACACGCACCCCGAGGCCTACTCTGCCGACGAGTTCGAAGGTGGATGGGCCCACCATGAGATGTTGCGTGAGCACCGAGATGTCAGCGAGATGTCGCCGCATTGGTGAATCCCGTCTCACTGCGGAGCCTCCCGACAGTGTGTACAGCGACTCAACTACTGCCCGGGTCTCGGCCACCGCGTGGGAGGCCGCCAGTCGAATCTCGGCCCGCTGGCCCACAGTCGGAGCCACGCCCTCTGCCACTGAGTCCCAGGTCGACTCCAACACGGCGTGGAGGTAGCTCGCTGCGGAGCCGATGGCGGCAGAGCAGCGAGCGAACTCAGCCTGAGTGGTTCCCCGGTCTGCGAGTGAGGCTCCACGTGCTCCGACGGACTTGCGGGCAGCGGATTCGGCGAATGCCGCCAGCGAGGCCTGACCAATCCCAAGCGCCACTGCGGCGACGCCCGAGGCGAGCAATCCGAACAGTGGGAACTGGTACAGCGGACCTCCCTGAGTCGGTTCGCCGCCGAAGATGTCGATGCAGCGCTCCTCGGGCACCACCACAGCTTCGCAGGACCAATCGTGACTGCCGGTGCCTTCCAACCCCAAGACATCCCAGTTCTCGGAGATCTCGCACTCGGACGCTGGGAGAAAGCAGAGCCGAATCACCCCGTCCTCACAGACTGCGCCCCCGGCGAGCCATTCGCAGTTCTGGGAGCCGCTGCCCCATTGCCACGACCCGGTGAGTTCCCATCCGCCCGGGACCGCTGTCGCTCGCCCCATCGGGGCGTAGGTCCCGCCCCAGGGTCCAGAACCCGCAAACACTTCCCGTGCCCCTGCTGAAACCATTCGACCGCAGAGCGAGCCGGTGGTGGCGCCAATCATGACGCACCAGGAGGCGGATGCATTCACCCGCGCCACGTCGCTGAGCACGCTCGCTGCCTGGCTGGGGGTCATCTCCAGGCCGTTGAACTCCCGAGGCACCAGAAGCCGGAACGCGTCGAGCTGTGCAATCTCTGCCGCGAGATCAGCTGGCATTCGCCGGGCTAATTGCATCTCGTCAACACGATCTACGCAGAGCTTTGCGATCCGATCACCGAGCCCCAACTGCTCGGTTCGTCGAACGCCAGCGGTGAGTTGGAGGCCAGTCTGGAGCGCCAGTTGCCCGTCCTGTTCTTCACTGCGGTGAACGGATGTGGCTGGGGTTGATTCGTTCAACGTTCAGCTCCTGTCGTGTCGGTCGATGGAAAGTGGCGATGTCGTTCGATCGAAAGAATCGAGGCGTGTAACAATGCGGAGGTGTCAGCCAGAGCCCACCACCGAGCACGACACTATGTGCAGCAGGCGAACCGGTGGGCGAGCCACCGCGAACCCGCACCTCAGCTGCCTGGCGAGCCCATCCATCCAGGACTTTTGGCACAGATCTGGGCAACGCTCAAACTCGGCCTTGCTGGCCTCATATCGCCCCTATGGGCTCCGGCAATCATGTTTCGCGCGAACGTCAACAATCGACGAGCCCAACAACTCACTATCGATTTCCCAGCCCAGGTTCGCAGAATCGCGAACGGCGAGACTCCAACGCTGCTCGGCAATACTGTTGCCGAGCTTCCAGCCGAGATTCGTCTCGCCATCATCTCCGACCAACACCGAGGGATCGCGGGTCGACTCGATTGGCAGCGTCGCCAACGAACAGAGCCAATCGTTCAGGCACTTCTCCAGCACTACGCCGATGGCGAGTGGCACCTGTGCGAGAACGGTGACATTGAGGACTTCTGGAGCGTCGGGGGCTCCACGAGCGGAGCAATCTATGACATGTTGCGGATCCTCGGAGCCCTCCTCGATCGCATTGGTCAACCTGCGCTCTCAATCGAGACTGCCCGTTACCAACTCAACGCGATCATCGCGAATCATTTCGAGATCTACCGGGTTATCCGCGACGAGTTTGTTGCCAAGGGTCGGTATGTGCGGACGATTGGCAACCACGACAACGTGATCCGCCGGCCGATGGTCGCCGACCAACTACGCGCCCACCTCGGTGTCCACCCAATCGCTGACTTCGTTGCGCTCCGCTCGGGCGACCAACTCGTCGCGCTCGTTGCCCACGGCCACCACACCGACGGCTGGAACGCTCCCTTTCGGGACAACCTCGGCAAGCTCTCCTCGTGGATGGCAAGCACGTTGATTGACGTCCCCCGACTCGACTCTCCAGAGGGGCTGCCGCCACAAGCAGCCACCACGGTCATTCTTGAGGGTCGATTGCCGAACAAGCTCATCACGATCAACCCGATCTTTGGAGCAAACTCCTCCTACGATTCCTTGGATGAGGAACTGCTCGCCAACTCAATCGCCGCGGCCGGGCTCGACCACATTTGGTATCTCCTTGGCCACACCCATTCTCCGGTGGAGGCCCCGGTGATGTCGCGGGGGATCAAGTGGAAGCGTTACGCGAACTCAGGGAGCGGGCTCGTTCAAGATGTTGTCACCGCGATCGAATGGGATGGCACCGTGGAGAACCCCACTGCGCGCGTCGTGGCCTGGACACTTGATTCGCTGGGAGTGGCCCAACGAATCGAACTGTTCACCGAATCCGCTCCAGAACCCGATCGGCCCGAGCCCGGGATCGAGCAGCCAGTAGGGAACTAGCGGCCGGTGTGGCCGAACCCTCCCTCGCCGCGAACTGAGTCGGGCAAGGTGTCGACCTCGATGAACTCAACCGTTTCCACTGCTTGGATTACGAGTTGAGCAATTCGCTCGCCTCGAACAATTTCAAAACTCTCAGTTCGATCCGTGTTGATCAACAGCACTTTCAATTCGCCTCGATACCCAGAGTCGATCAGGCCTGGAGTGTTCAGGCAGGTAATCCCATGCTTGAGGGCCAGGCCGCTACGTGGTTGCACAAAACCTGCATACCCCTCGGGAATTGCGATCGAGATCCCAGTGGGCACGAGCGCTCGCTCGCCGGGTGCAATGGAGATCGTCACGCTCGATCGGAGATCCACACCAGCGTCTCCAGGTGTGGCATGAGTTGGCAGGCTGAGATCCGCCTCGGATCGCACAGCAGGAATTTGGATCATTGAGGGAGTCTACGAAACCAATGGATCCGTCTCCCAACGGGCTCCAACGAGGTCAAGGGCAGTTCGCCCGATACCATCGCAGTCATGCTTGTTTGGATGGATCTGGAAATGACTGGCCTCGATCAGACGCGACACGTAATTGTGGAGATCGCAACGCTCGTCACTGACGATGACCTCAACGTGGTTGCACAAGGCCCAGACCTCGTCGTCCATCAAGGTCCTGAGGAGCTCGCAAAAATGGACGAGGTCGTCGTGGCCATGCACACCAAGTCAGGCCTGCTGAATGAGATCAAGGCCTCCTCGCTCACCCTGACGGAAGCGGGAGCACAGACCCTTGCGTTCATCAAGGAGCATGTTCCCGAGGCAAGAACGGTGCCGCTGTGCGGCAACTCTATTGGGATGGATCGACGATTCCTGGCCGCCTACCTCCCTGAGATCGAGGAATACCTGCACTACCGATCCATCGACGTTTCGACGCTGAAGGAACTCGCTCGTCGCTGGCAACCAGACTCGCTCTCGGGTGCCCCGAAGAAGGCCACCTCCCATCGGGCTATGGACGACATCGTCGAAAGCGTCAACGAACTTCGCTACTGGCGCGAGACACTTTTCCGATCGCAGCTTCCCTAGTCGCCCCTCCACATCTGAGATTTCCAAAAGATTCCGTTAATTCGTTTGACGGTGACCTCGAAGCGTGGTTTCTTGAGTGCGCACCGAAATGTCGGTGCACGCCCCTACACTGAGCAACGAATTCGTTTCTCCCGAACAAAGGCACTTCACGTGTTCAGCACCTCGACAGCATCCCGAACCGAAGCAGCATCTGCTTTCTTCGGCGCGTCGCGTGCACGTAACTACGTGAAGCCAGCGACCACCATTCACACCAAGTGGACAGTGACCAATGCGCTTTCCGCATGCCACCCAGCCCACGGCCCTGGAGGAACTTCGTAGCGAGCAACCCGCTCAACCGAAGAAGATCTCTGAAAGGCCGCCGGGGCAACCCGGCGGCCTTTCAGCGTAAACGGGGACATGTTTCCCCATCGAGGCTCGAGCATCCGCTGAGCTGGCCACCTACGACCAACACAGAGAACATCGATCAACTTCAGAAGGACGTGATTCCCATGGTCGCCCAGACCATCCCACAATCAGCAGTACAACCCGACTGGGAACGGTTGGCAGCCTGTGCCAACAGCCCCCAGGCCGTGGTCGCGCATTTCTTCAGCGACGATCTCACCGAGATCTCCGCTGCGAAGCGCATCTGCGAAACATGTCCGGTCATGGGAAATTGCCTTCGAACTGCTCTCGAACGTGACGAGCAGTGGGGGGTGTGGGGCGGTCAGCTCTTCATGGCAGGCAAGATTGTCCTCAACAAGCGACGGCGAGGGCGTCCTCCGAAGGTTGCGCGACCTGAAGACCAACTCCTTCAGGTTCCGTTGCCGGACGAGTTTCGCTATTTGGTAAGCGCATGAACCAGCGGTGACTGCGGTGCCACTTCGATTCACCTCTCGGGGCAACAGAGAATTGAGCCCCCACCATCGTGAGTCGAGCGAACAAGCTGGCACCGGATCTGCCCAACCCCCCGGGGCAGAACTGGTGCCAGCTTGTGTTACCCCGCCTTCCTGTGAGGCTGCCGTGACCAGTAGCGTTACGAAATGGCGTCACCGGAGCGGGACCAGGCATCAGCCCGGTCCCCACTATCAAGTTCAACACTTCTCAAACGTGGGACTGCGCTAGCGATCCTCCTCGCCCTTGTCGCTGGGTGGATCACCTACCGCCAGACCAGGAACGGAGAATCGGAAGAACCGATCCGAGTTGAGGACTTTCTTTCCTCCGAGGCCGAACCCGTCATCCCCGCTGGTACTGCCACCATCAAGATCGGAGACGAGCTGCCAGATGTGGTGCTGCCGCGAATCGGCGGTTCAGCACTTTCGCTGGCAGACCTCTCTGGCATACCGACGGTTATCAATTTCTGGGCTTCCAACTGCACTCCTTGCGTTGCCGAGATGCCCCTTCTCGAACGGGTGCACCAACAACTCGGCGACACTGTCCAGTTCGTTGGCATCAACACCCTTGAGGGTGCTGATGCAGCCACAGCAATGATCAAGAAGACGGGTGTCACCTACGAGCAGGCACAAGATCCGCTTGGCGACGTACTTGCACTCTTCGGCGGCACCAAACTCCCAATGACCGTCGTCGTATCAGCGACTGGAGTCGTCACGGCCCTCCTTCCTGGAGCGCTCAAGAACGAGCAAGAACTGATCGACCTCATCGCGACATGAACACCATCTCGCTAGCGTTCGCCGCTGGGTTAGTTGCTGCCATCAACCCGTGTGGCTTCGCTCTGCTACCCGCCTATCTCTCCTACTACCTCGGCTTCGCAGGAACCGAAAATAGGAGCGGCGAACAGACAGGAAGCAAACAAACGAACACACAGATGGACCAAACCCAGGACCGGGCCGACATCATGCGGGCGTTGAAGGTTTCGAGCGCCATGACCGTTGGGTTTGTGATGGTGTTCGGGCTCATTGGTGTGGCCTGGAGCGCAATTGGCGGCGCCGTGGGAGAACACCTCCCCTGGGTTACAGCGGTCCTTGGACTAGCAGTGATTATCGCCGGGATCGCGATGCTCTTTGGTGCTCAACCGGTTGTTCATCTGCCCCGATACGAATCGAAGTCAGGAAACGCGGACGAGCTCGCGTCGATGTTTCTCTTCGGGGTCTCGTATGCGACTGCCTCATTGAGTTGTACGCTGCCCGTTTTCGTTGCTCTGGTGAGTGGAATGTTTCGCAAAGAGAGCTTCTTCTCGGGCCTCGCAGCGTTCGTGGCCTACGCCCTCGGCATGGGTGCCGTAGTTGGAGTACTTACCATGGCGGTCGCCTTCGCTCGACATGGGCTCATTCATCGAATGCGGTCGTGGCTCAAGTACGTTGGGCGAGCGAGCGGGGTCCTCATGATTTGCTCGGGCGCATTCGTCACCTATTACGGGTGGTGGGAGATCCGCCTTCGCTCGAATCCCTCCAACAACCGCGGACTTGGCGCCACCGTGACGCGATGGCAAAACGAGGTTTCCAGATGGGTGAGCGGCGTTGGAGAAGTTCGAGTCGGCCTCGTGCTCATCCTGGTTTTGCTGTCACTGGCAGCACTCACAGTCGCGAGAAACAAGCCAACTCCCTAGGAGCACTGCTCAGTGTTCTCTCGACTGGCCAAGCGCTGCGGCGCCTACGACTCAGCGGCTTCAGCCGCACCAGCAATATCGTCGAGATCCTTCGCTAGGGCCTTCTTGGTCGCGCCGATGAAGAATCTGCCGAGGGTCCGATCCATGATCTTGGTGAACGCCGTTTGCGGTTCTCCCCGGAACTCCATCGTGAGTCGACAACCAGACGCCAATGGCTGGACCCGGAGCTGGGAGAAGTAGTTCGACCCGTGAGACTCAGCCGCAGTGCTGTAGCTCACTCCCTCGATGCACTCGGTTACTTCCATCTCCTCGATCGCCTTCTTACCGAACATCGTTC
>DORQ01000204.1 GCA_003514205.1 Acidimicrobiaceae bacterium | reverse complement strand
TTTGCAGCGGTTGATGCGGTCGACTTCTTTGCGGCCATGAGGGCCCCCTCGGAGCTGGCGAATTGTGCCGTAGCAGACTAGACGGTCAACGACCGCTGTACACGGCAAATCCCGATGACGAGCTACCAGGGTTAGCGGCGCCGACCAAATCGGCGACCTTGCTCATCATCGTCACCCTCAAGAAACGCTGACAGCGCGCCGTCTTGTTCGGTGGAAATGTGATTGACAGCTTGGTCAAGTTCATGGAGATACCGCTCATGTTGACCTGTGAGCGCGAAGGCCTCGCTACGTTCTTCAGCCACAGCCGGTGCGACCACCGGGACGGGTTGCTGCTCAAAAAGGCCTGAGGACGGGTGATCGTTGTCGTCAAAGGCGATTGGCGCAGCGTGTGCATCATCGAGACGGTTGCGTCCGAAATCAGCACCTTGATCTGCCGCTACCGCTTCTGACCAGCTCCCTGGTGCCCATCCCTGCGTCTCCGATGCGCCCGCAGCAGCCCCGGCACCGTTCTCCGGCGTAAATGGAGGCGAATCTGCAGATTCAACTCGTGCGGCAAACTCCGGCTCCGGCCTGAACTGGAGATCGAAACCCGTTGAATCCAATCCAATTGAAGGTGCTTCGGTTCCGGCTCGACCAACCCCGGCTGGTGTTGTCTGCTCGAACGGTTGACGAGCGTGCTCAGCGTTGTAGCTCTCGTCGAGAGGTGGACTCACCACTGGGACAGCTTCGGTAGCTGCTGAATACTCTGCGAACGAGGGCTCCTCAGGATGTGGCGCCAACTGATCAAAGCCCGGGGCGCCTGATGGGTCGCTCATCACACCTGCGCTTTGGGTCGTCCACTCGGCGCCTGGGGATTGGGCAGGTTCCGCCATGACAACCTCATACTGCGTGGCAGGAATTGGCTTGGAGTGAAGGCCGTCGGGAGTGTCGAGCAGGTCGTGCAAGGTGGATCGCAATGCCTCGAGCTTGGACCGGTACCAGTTCACATGACCGTCGAGCACCTCCGCATCGCTCAGAGCGGCGCGTCGGCGATCCTCCAACGCAGCGACCTCAGCAGAAACAGCCTCGCGGCGCTCGGCAAAGTCCTTCTCGGCATTTTGCTTGGCCTCATCGAGTATTCCCCCGGCACGCGCTGAGGCCTCTTGAAGCGACTGTTCGGCCTGCGAACGGGCCTCAGCCACGGTGCGCGCAGCCTCATCACGGGCTTCTGCGATCACTGCATCGGCGGTTCGACTCGCCATCAGCAGCGTCCGAGAGGCCTCCAACGCATCGTCCTCTGCAGTCCGAACAACCTGCTGTTGAGGTTGAGGCGACTGCGCAACAGCTTGGGACTCCGCTCGAAGTCGTGCAATCTCTTGCTCTGCAGCAGCGCATCGCTCGCGGCTCTCGCGCAGCGCCGCATTGAGCTCTGCAATGGTGGCACCAACCCGCTCCAAGAAGTCATCAACCTGATCAGGGTCGTAACCTCGAAACTTCTCCGAGAAGTCGATCTGTTCAATCAGTTGCGGCGTGACGTCCATTGGCCCAGCCTAGCGACAAATCAACCCAAAATCGGGTAACCAGCAATGTCAGCCGCGGAAATCTGCAACTACCTCGGCTCGATTCGGCTGGGTGATGCGAGGATCGACCTGGGGTCGTTAGTCGGAGAGTCCGTCTTCGCGAAGCCGTCGTCGATCAGATTCGGAAATCTGCATGTCTGCAGGGGTGAGCAGATAGACGTTTGAACCGACCCGCTCGACAGTGCCAGAAAGCCCGTATGCCACTCCGCTCGAGAAGTCGACCAACCTTCGCCGCAGATCCCGATCAACCTCTTGCAGATTCACAATCACCGGTTGGCGCTTCTTGAATCGGTCGCCGATTTCTTGTACGTCGTTGAAGACTGTGGGCACCACGAGGTGCGGCTTCGTCGAGGCAGCAATGGGTCGCACGGTAGAACGCTGACGGGAGACCTCGGATCCGCCGAGGTTTGAGGGCATCACGACGCGAGGATTACGAGTCGGTTGGTTTGGCAGGAACCGAACCCCACCCGAATCCCGGTGGTCCCCGGCATAGGTATCGTCCTGCTCGTGGGGCCGGACAGGCCACACAGAAGGCGAACCGGTCGCTGCCCGAGTTCCCGTGAGATCGACCACCGCTGACTCAGGGTCGAGATCATCCTCGAACTCGTCATCGAACTCGTCATAGTCCTCGTCATAGTCGTCTTCTGGGCCAAGCCCAAGCCACGAAATCCCTCGCTTCAGGATTCCAGCCATTTCGCCTCCAACCTTCACGCATTCGCTCTCAGTGCGCCGTCTCGCTGGCCCACCTGATCTAGATTGGCACGAATTGCTCTGGAAATGAACTTCAGCACGAGAAAATCCTCCGATTCCTACCGAAACCGGCTCTGGTTCCCGCACTGTCGGGCACATCGGAGCTATCCCGAGTATCGACTCCCGAAGATCGCGGACCCAATGCGAACCTCAGTCGCGCCCGCTTCGACAGCGAGTTCCAAATCCTCAGACATCCCCATGGAGCAGCGACTGAGCCCGAACTCGTCACAAGCTGCGCGAACTGCGCTGAACCAGGCCGCTATTGCCGATTCGGCCAAACCGAGTGGAGCAACCGTCATCAATCCTTGGAGATGGAGCCCAGAGTTCGTGACTGATTCAACGAGGTGAGGGAGGTCCGATATCGAACAGCCACCCCGGCCACCGTCAGATTCGGCTCCAACCTGGATCAAGCAGGCAGCACCTGGAGCGTGCTTGGCAAGCGCCACCACCAACGACTCACGGTCAACTGAATCGTAGGACGAAACGAATGGGGCAACTTTTCTGACCTTGTTGGTTTGTAGCTGCCCGATGAAATGCCAGTTGGGCTGCGGTGGCCCGAACTCGACGAGCGACAGCGCCTTTTCGGACAGCTCTTGGGCATAGTTCTCTGCCAAGTCAGTCAAGCCAAGTGCCAGTGCGTCGCGCACAACCTCGAGCGAATGCCGCTTGGTCACTCCAACTATTCGCACAGATTCTGAGCCGCCAGCGCTGAGAATCCGTTCGCGAATGTTGGCAATGTTGTTGGCGATCTCGCTGTTTCGCCCTCGAGGCTGGTCGGATGTCTGATCGGGTGCTGCGTCCATCACTGCTCCCCCGTCGGGCTCATCGACTCGTCCTCGATCCAGATTACCGAGACCTGTCGGCCAGAATCGCCACGGGCCCGATGAGAGAAGTAGCGGGCCGAGCCGTTGTCGCTCGCCCGGGCTGTGCACTCGACGCCGCCGCCTGGAAGCTCGACACCGCCGCCTGGAAGGTGGCCTCTGAGGTCGATTCCCAATCGATCACACTCGGATCGGACGGCTCGGCGCAGATCGAATGCCGGCAAGTCCTCAGTGGTCACTGCCACGACCTCGGGACCGAATCGCAGAGCCATCGTGGTGAGATCAGCGGGTTGGAACTCATAGGCTTCTGGCGAGATACATGGACCTAACTCGCTGAAGATCGAGGACGTCGCGCCGAGCGCTCGCATCTCAGCAACAGTTCGTTCAAGGATCCCGTCATAGAGCCCTCGCCAACCCGCATGAACTGCGCCGATCACTGCCATCCCTGAATCGTCCTGCCCCCACAGGAGCAACGGCGCGCAGTCTGCAGTCTGAACTGCCAGCACCGCGCCAACAGCAGAGGTAACAGACGCATCCGCATGTTGCCCTGCGCCATCGCCAGGCTCGCCCACGATGGCCACCGAGGTCCCGTGAGTTTGATGAAGCCAGGTCCATTCGAGATCCACAAGCCTGCGGCGACGCCGCTCCAGTTCGACGGGATCTCCAAGAATAGAGAAATCACCGTCGGCCCGGGATGAGTAGATGCGCTTGATCTCCGTGGTCATTGCAGGGCCGTGGCTACTCAGAGTCCTGGCGACTACTACTACTTCAAGAAATCTGGAACCTCGAACTCGTCGTCTGCGAGGTAGTCGTCGTCGTTATCCTCGGCAAAGACGTCGGCCACCGCAGGCTCGGCCGCTCGAAGTGCCCGCTTGGCATCTCTCGACGGAACCCCGGCCTCGGCGCGTCGGGGCGCAGGCTTG
>DORQ01000193.1:5537-8158 GCA_003514205.1 Acidimicrobiaceae bacterium | reverse complement strand
AGTACATCAGCCAAGTACATCAGCGAGGGTCCCGCCACATGAGGTACATCGTCGGACCACCTTTGAGTACCAGTTCCTCTCGAAGCTCGAACCCGAACGAATGGTAGAACGCCAGATTGGTCTTCTTCGATGACTCAAGGTAGGCGCCGATCCCCTCCTCGTCACAGCGCTCAATCATCGGTCGCATGAGCGCTGAACCAACGCCTGTGCCCTGGTGTTTTGGTTCTGTCCCGATTGCGGCAAGGTAATAGTGGGGCTCGCTAGGGTGACGCTTCTCGATTGCTGCCAGCACTGAGACTCGAAGCATCGACCGAATCCCAACAGTACTGATGAGTCGCGGAGCGAATCGCAGGTAGGCGGAGGTGGGCAGTCGCCAATGATCAGGGGTGGTCCAGCACGCTGCACCGTGAAGTGTTCCAGATTCGGCAAACGCGCCCAGGGCGATCGCCTCGGGTCCGTGGCTCGCAGCTAGTGCTGTGAGCAGCCGGCCTGCTCGTGGGGCAACTGGCGGCGGTGCCGAAATGACGAAATTCATCACGGGGTCGTCCTCGAACGCCCGGCCCATGACGGTTGAATACCCCGGCCAGTCTGAGCCGGTAAGTGCTCGGACAACTGGTTCGCTCGGTCGGTGAGTACCCATGATTCGGGGGAGCTCAGTGCCGCGCCGGGCCGCTGGGGATGGAGGCAGGCTCTGGGTCTGGGTCACCCCGGAGGGTCCTCCAAATGCCGATGCCGATGATCCAGATGCTTCCGAAGTACACAACGATCTGCGCGGCAACAGCGACGGGCGGAAGGCACTTTTCAGAACAGTCGGCGGTCTTCGAGTCGAGGATCCAGATCAAGTAGGTCATGGCGAGGAGCCACACCACCAGAATTGGAATGGTGAGCCTGCGAAAGTCCCGTACTCGAATCGGGTGGATGAACTTCAACGGCACGATGGTGAACATGACGAAGATTAGAACCACGACAACGTTGACGATTGGCCGTGATTGTAGAACGAACATCACAGAGACCACGAGGTTCCACATGGCTGGAAACCCATTGAAATAGCAGTCGTCTGTCTGGATGCCCGTAAAGGAGAAAAGGTAGAGGGAAGAGAGGAGAATGAGAGAAATCCCGATCAGGCTGAACCGTTCAGGGAGAAGTTGGAACTCATGGATGAAGAATGCTGGGGTGACCACGCAGGTGACGTAGTCAATGACGAGATCCATGATGTGGCCATCAATGCTCGGCAGGACTGAGGCAACTTCAAACTTGCGGGCGATGGGACCGTCGAGGCCATCGATCACCATTGCAACCATCATCCACAGCAGTGACGCGCGAGGGCTTTGGTCGAGTGCAGTGATGAGTCCCAGAAATCCAGCGAGCATTCCGCTCATCGTGAACGCGTGGATCGCCCAAGCAATTCTGGGCTGTGCCCGTTCGGAGGTCAACATAGATGACCCTAGGCTAGGCGGCGGAACCGCAGCTTGCCGATTTCGGGCTCATGCCCTGGGCCAAATCCTTCAGGTGGGGTCGGTGGCCACGACACCGTTGCTGGCGAGGCCAGTCCAAAGAAGCGCGGTGAGATAGTCGACGAGGTCTGATCGCGCCATGCTTCGTCGGTCGAGCCACCACTCCGCCGAGAGGTGAATCATTCCGACAATTCCGAACGCCCACGGCTCGGCAGGGCCAGTGTCGGCACCGTTGTCTCGAAGGATCCCCCGGATGGTTCTGGCAAGTGCGGCGCTCATGTCGGCAACCAATCGGTGTTCGAAGAACCGTTCAAGGTTGCCGGAAACACTCTTGGTGAGGAACCGATACACCTGAGGATCTGATTCGACGAATCGCAACCAAGTGTCAAATGCCCGAGACACGAACTCTCGGAGGTCGTCAGACTCTGCGCGTTGGAGGTTCATTTCGGCGAGCAGCACTGCACTGAATCGTTCTGCCATTGCATCGCCAAGCCCGGCCTTGTCGCCGAAGTGGGAATACAACACCGGCTTCGTGATTCCGCACGCTGCAGCGATCTCGTCCATCGCAACCTCTGGTCCTGCTGTGCGGATGAGGTCGATCGCTGCATCAAGGAGTTGCTCACGCCGAGCGGCCCGGGCCAGCGGTGAGGGCTTCTTTGCTCGCCGTTTGGTTCGGTCTTCTTGAGCCATGGTGCTTCCGCCGTGATTGTTGACGATGAATGTCCTTGGTGGCAAGGAATGAGTGAGCGAGGTCAGTGTAGAGGCGAAAGTCGCTGAGGAGTTGGTGACTAGCTTCGCCGTAGAAGCAATCCTCGGCGAGGCTGGCTCGATCGAGTGCTCGCATGGCGCGATGCTGGGGCAAGATGGATTCGATTCGACACCTGTACGTTCACGTCCCGTTTTGCCCAACGGTGTGTCCATTTTGCAGCTTTGATGTTCTGACACGAAGGTCGGGCCAAGTTGACCACTACCTGTCACAGGTTGCACTGGAGCTCACGGCCCTCAATGATCTTCACGACTTTGATCTTGAGACGGTGTATTTCGGGGGCGGGACGCCAACCCATCTTCGGCCTCATGAGCTCAATCGCCTCGTGGAACTGGTGTCGCAGCACTGCGGCTGGGCATCCAGCGAAGCGACAATCGAGGTTCACCCGCTGAATGTCCACA
>DORQ01000193.1:5039-5426 GCA_003514205.1 Acidimicrobiaceae bacterium | reverse complement strand
CGAGACCCCCAGCCAGCTGGTTGAACTCGGTTTCAACCGACTCAGCTTGGGCGCGCAGTCCTTCGACGATGCGGTGCTGAAACATCTCGGAAGGCCCTACACCGCTCGGGTCGCGATGGAGTCTCTGGATCGATGTCTTGGGGTCGGCGACCTGGCAACGATTGGTGTCGACATCATCACCGCAGTGGATTCCCAAGTTGTCAGTGCTGATCTTGAGTATGCGTTCTCAAGCGGTGCGCATCATGTTTCTGCGTACACCCTGACGATCGAGGACGGCACTCCGTTTGGTGATGCAGGAATGGTTGTTGCCGAGGCTCGACAATTGGAGGCATTCGAGGCTGCCCGTAGCGGGGCACTTCGGTATGGATTCGAGCACTACGAGGTTTC
>DORQ01000193.1:3345-4841 GCA_003514205.1 Acidimicrobiaceae bacterium | reverse complement strand
TTCCTGGGTCTCGGGCCATCTGCGGCGAGTCATCTCCTTGCCGGACAGGGGCTCACCGTACGAACAACAAACGCTCCGTTCCAACAATGGTTGGAGGGAGCGTTGCCGCGAGAGGAGCCTCGTACATCACTTGAGGTCATGACGGATGCTGTCTTTGCTGGTCTGCGTCAACTGCGCGGGGTGGATATCGGTCAGACCATCCAACAATCTGGAATCGACCCGCTGGAGGCGTTGCGGCAGCCCATCGCCCGCCTGGTCGAGGGTGGGCTGATAGCTCACCATGGGGAGCGGCTCCGTGCCACCGAGGCCGGAATTCTCGTGCTGGATCAGGTCATAGCGACGCTTTTCGCGGATCTTGACTAGGTCGATCGGACGTATTCTTGGCCCTCGGTCCGGGACTGGGGGAATGGCTGTAGCGTTTTGTGCAGAGAACAGACCAGACGACTGGTAGCAATAGAGGTGAGGGTGTATGGCTCGCGGTGATGATATGAACGACAAGCTCGAAGAGCTCCAGTCGATGGTGAGCCAGTTGGCTGAGCGGACGGAACGCGCTGAGCGCGACGCCGCCTCGTTTCGGAGTGAGGCCGAGCAGATCCGTCAAAGCAGCGCGAGCGACTTTGACCCAGACATCCTGCAATCAAGCCGCACCTTGTCGTTCGCGAAGAAGACGGCTGAGTCGGCGATAGCTGCTGCAGAGAGCGATGCTCAGGCAATACGCGACTCAGCTTCTTTAGAAGCTGATCGGCTTCTGGCCGATGCACGCTCGAAGGGGGCGACGCTTCTTGACGATGCCCGGGCTCAGGGAGAATCTCAGCTTTCCGAAGCTCGTTCGAATGCCGAGACCCTCCTCTCAGAGGCGAGGTCCCAAGCCGAAAAGCTGACCTCTCAGGCGCAGGTGGAGGCCGACCGAACTCGCACTACGGCTCAGGAAGAGGCCAAAGAGATCCTCAGCCGTGCCGAAACGGGCGCTGCGGCCACATTGGCCAATGCCGCCTCAGAGTCAGCCAAGATTCAGGTGGCGGCAAATGCTGAAGGTTCGCAGATCGTGGCGGACGCTCGGCAGGCAGCCAAGAACGCGCTTGCCGAAGAACGACGAGCTACTGCGAAGGAGGCGGAGAGTCTCGCAGCAGAACTCGATGAGCTTCGATCCCGGGTTGCCGACATGGAACGCGAACTCACCGGCGCCCATGAGAACCTTGGCGAAGTATTAACGGCTGTTCGAGTTGTGGCCGCGAGCCCAACCGTTGCTGATGCGGCGTTCGCTCCTCAGACTCCTGTCAGTGAGCCCGTCGAGGACCTCGGTGACGGTGACCTCGGCTACGGCGCCGGTGACGCCGACCTGACGAGTAGCGATCGTTCGGAGGAGCCTGACACGCTTGGCTGGGTACAGGCTGTGCCTGCGCGAGACGTGGTTGAACCAGAAGCAGGAGACGACTCGACCGACACATTGCTCGAGTCGGCCAGCACACAATCGGCTGGCGCTGAGCCCACCACTG
>DORQ01000193.1:2203-3169 GCA_003514205.1 Acidimicrobiaceae bacterium | reverse complement strand
CTGCCGCGTGGGCGATGGATCCATCCCCGGCCCCCAGTCCAAACGACGAAGAACTCTCCGGTTGGATTGCCGGCGAGTCGGTGCGCTCTGACGATGCAGCGGACGAGACCCTCCTCGCCGTCGACGGCGCTGAGGTGGAAGAACCTGCCGACCACGGTGCTGAGGTCGAAGAACTCGATGATGTCGACCCGGCAACCTCGCAGGGCTATCTGGCGTCCACAGTTTCCGACGAGCCAGTAGATGCGGAAATAGTGGGAGACGACCTTGAGTCGCACTCAGCGGGTGCCGCCGAGGATCTCAGTGACGCAGTTGCCGTCGACCTCGATGACGCTGCAACGGATCCATCCTTGCTCGGCAGGATTGCGCCACCCCGTGGCTTTCAGGCATTTGACCTGACCTCCGCGGAGCACGAGATTTCCGAAACATGGGTTGGCGATGAATCAACAGCGATTTCGCCCGACTTCGGTCAGGTGCAGGAGTCCACGGTTCACGAGGAGTGGGGCTTTGATGCGCCAGAACTGAACTCGAACCTTTCAGGTGGCCACAATGGTGGCATCAGTGAGAGTTTCGATTCGGCGGAGACGAACGACTCTCCTTGGCTAGACGTGTTTGATGATCAAGGTGAGTCGGCGCTGACATCTGAGGATGGTCCGCATTTTCCGACCGTTCCAAGCGTGGACGACGAAGCAGTTCCAGTGATCCTCGGATCCGATGAAGCGGTTGAGGCCAATCAATGGGACATGCCAGCTCCACAAGATGTTGCTGATGTCGAAGGTCTCGCCGACGATCTGGCCTGGGACGGCCCAGAGGCGCGGCGCACTACCAGGCTCTTTGGTGCAGTCGATGGCGAATCAGGGGACAAGCCTGGAGCATCGAGTTGGTCTCGCCTCCGAGGACGACGAGACTGAGGTTTGGAGCGGTCCTCCGCTCTCGCGGAAGTCGTGGCCTAGGAAGTTTTGGCCTAGG
>DORQ01000193.1:0-2071 GCA_003514205.1 Acidimicrobiaceae bacterium | reverse complement strand
GCCTAGGAAGTTTTGGCCTAGGAAATCTCGACCGAACGGGTCGTTTCTGAGTAGAAGTCGTTGCCCTTGTCGTCTGTGACGATGAATGCCGGGAAGTTTTCGACGGTGATCTTCCAGACGGCCTCCATGCCAAGCTCCTCGTAGTCGAGGACCTCAACCGACCGGATGAAATCCTGGGCGAGGCGGGCGGCGGGTCCACCAATCGAACCGAGATAGAAGCCGCCGTGCTTCTTGCAGGCCGCGATGACCGCTGGCGATCTATTGCCCTTCGCGAGCATCACGAAACTACCCCCAGCTTCCTGAAAGCGGTCCACGTAGGAATCCATTCTTCCGGCAGTCGTAGGGCCGAATGATCCAGACACCAGTCCTGTTGGGGTCTTTGCTGGACCGGCATAGTACACAGCGAAGTCCTTGAAATAGTCGGGGAGATCTTCGCCAGCCTCGAGACGCTCGGCAAGCTTTGCGTGCGCGATATCTCTCGCCACGATGAGGGTGCCACTCAGCGCGAGTCGGGTCTTGATTGGATACTTCGACAGTTCGTTTCTGATGGCGGACATCGGCTGGCTCAGATCGATGTGAACGACCTCCTCGGCGAGGTCCTCGGCAGAGGTCTCCGGAAGGAACCGAGCGGGGTCATCCTCGAGTTGTTCGAGAAACACGCCTTCGGATGTGATCTTGCCGAGCGCCTGGCGGTCGGCGGAGCAGGATACGGCGAGCGCGACAGGGCAGGAGGCACCGTGACGAGGAAGCCGAATGACACGGATGTCGTGGCAGAAGTATTTGCCCCCGAACTGGGCGCCGATTCCGAATGATTGGGTCAGCGTCAGGATCTCCGCTTCAAGTTCAAGGTCACGAAACCCGTGCCCGAGCGCCGATCCACTAGTTGGGAGAGAATCCAGATAGTGCGTGGAGGCGAGCTTCGCGGTCTCAACTGCAAACTCCGCGGAGGTGCCGCCAATGACGAGGGCGAGGTGATAGGGCGGGCAGGCAGAGGTGCCGATGTATCGAAGGTTCTTGTCGAGAAACGCCATCAACGATTTTGGATTGAGGAGCGCCTTGGTCTCCTGGAACAAGTAGCTCTTGTTCGCCGACCCGCCGCCCTTTGCCATGAAGAGAAACTTGTAACTAGCGCCGTCGGTCGAGGCGATCTTGATCTCCGCAGGCAGATTGGTTTTGGTGTTGACCTCGTCCCACATGGTGAGCGGTGCCATCTGCGAATAGCGAAGGTTCGTGTTCTGAAAGGTCTCGTAAATCCCGCGAGCGATATGCCGTTCGTCGTTACCTCCAGGGACTACCACGAGCTGGCCTTTCTTGGCCTTCACGATCGCCGTGCCAGTGTCTTGGCAGCTTGGCAGAACTCCGCCAACGGCGATGCTGGCGTTCTTGAGTAGTTCGAGGGCGACGAATCGATCGTTCAGCGAGGCTTCTTGGTCCTGCAAGATGTTGGCGAGCTGTTGGAGGTGCGCCGGACGTAGTTTGTGGGAGATCTCATGAATCGCTTGCGCAGTGAGGTCGACAATTGCTTGAGGCTCGACCCGAAGAAAGGTCTCGCCACCTCCCTCGAAGGTGCTCACTCCATCGTCAGAGATCTTGCGGTACGGGGTTGAGTCTTCGCCGAGTGGGAGAAGGTCTGTGTAGGCGAAATCGGTCATACCGCCACGCTATGGCGCGTGCGGATTGGAATCGAATCTGAATGCTGCCGACGATGAGGTTTCAGTCGCAGCGCCCATTCGCAGCAGCTCAAACGAAGTTCCTACAGTGGGCTCTGCGCCTGTTCCCGTCGAATCCTTCGTTCTTTGAATCGCTGAGCCACGCTGTAGAGAGCGAACGCTAGGAGTACCAGGAACGCAAGGACCAGTATCGGGAACAGAATTGCAACGGCGCTTAACGCAACGGCCACTACGTCTTCAACCACGCTGATCACCGGTGCAGCTACCCCGCCGGTTGAGAGATTGGCAACCCCACGAGTTGCTGCCTTGGTGCTGTGAACGGTGAGTGCCATCACGAATCCGACGATCAGTGCAAGCCAAACATGGCCGCCGAATGTTTCAGAGGCGTTTGCGGCGAACAG
>DORQ01000315.1:15759-19999 GCA_003514205.1 Acidimicrobiaceae bacterium | reverse complement strand
GACCTCGTACACGAGCTTGGTCACACCATTGGCGTAGCTCTCGGATTCCCGGAGTCGAAGCTGGCGTTTATCGCGGTCCGCACGGCTGAAGAGCCCCTTTCCAGCTCCTAGGAGCACCGGAAAGACCAAGAGGTTGTACTGGTCGATCAGATCGGCCTCGGAGAGGCTGCGCGCCAGCTCTGCACTGCCGTGAATGTAGATTGCCCCGCCGTTGCCTTGTTTGAGATCGGCCACCTCCTCGGAGGATCGCAGGATTGTCGTCGACCCCCAGCCATCGAGCAGGTCGGCTTCGGTGATGGTCGATGACACTACGAACTTCGGTAACTCCTGGTAGGCGGCGTGATCTTCGTTGCCGTTCCAGACGGGAGCGAAGGCCTCGTAGCTTCGGCGACCAAACATGAGTGCAGTGGTGTCGGCGAGTTCTTCGCCTTTGAGCGCGAAGGCTTCTGGGAGAAATTCAGTCTCCATGACCCAGCCGCCGCTGCGATGCCCTTCCTCGACGCCTCCTGGCGAGTCGAGGACGCCATCGAGGGACATGAAGCCCGTATAGACCAGTTTTCGTGTCACGTATTCCTCACTTTGGGTACTCCGTGGACTGAATGGAGCGATCGTAATCGGTTGAGGTGCTCGCCGCTATGAACCTGAGAGCCATCTGTAGAAGCCCCAGATCACTAGGACGAGGGAGGTGATGGCAATTGCAATTGTCAGCACGATCAAGGCGAGTGCGATGAGCAGCACCTTCCAGGATTCGCGTCTCGTGGCTTCGCGATCGGCAAGGTTCTTTTCGATGATTCTCAGGTTCCGGCTGTTGGCCTTCCACGCGAACGCGACGACTGGGCCGAGCAAAGGGATCATACCGACCAGCGATTCCCCAAGAGCGTGGAAGAGCATTCTGGCGATGGTGGGCCAGGTGCACCCTGCGCGGACACCGGCAAGGAGGACCGTCGCCGCGAGTCCGAACCCTGCAGCGTCGCCAACTACGGGAATCATGCTCAGGAATCCGTCGATTCCAATTCTCCGTTTACCCAGGATCGGGATCGCGTCGTCGAGAACCCATGCCAGCTTTCGGACGAAATCGGGGACTTCATGGCTGAGCGGGCTGTTTGGCCCCGCATAGCTATCATTGAATGCCGAATCGTCCGCGTCGGGGCTGCCAGCCCAGGTGGAACTAGGCCCAGCGTGGTCAGTCCCAGTGTGTTCAGGCCCAGCGTTGTTGTGCCGTGGTCGTGCAGAGGCGGTTTGAGGGTCGACGACGGCAGGCAGGTCGCCGTTGGCTGACCCATGAGGCGCTGCAGGGGTAGACATGGCCGCAAAGTTAGCGCCAACACAGCAGCTGAGGCGGTCACTGGACGCGACTCGCCACGATGGCGGCGTTGAACGCCGATCGGATCTCGGCCTTGTCCATGGGGCTGGGCTTCATCTTGGCTGTCAGCCCTCACCGGTATGGTGGAGTCCGTGACAATTTCCGAAGTTCCAGAATCCGAGGGAAACATCGCGGAGATCATCTCAACGTTGCGCTCAGAAATTCTGGCCCATAACGACGCGTACTACCGTGAGGACGCGCCCACCATCCCTGATGCCGACTATGACGAGCTCGTGCGTCGTCTTGGCAGGCTTGAGCAGGCTCATCCGGAGCTTGCCGATGAGGCAAGTCCTACTGCCACAGTGGGCGCCGCCCCGGTAAGCGGCTTCGGTGAGGTCAAGCACCGCGTTCCAATGATGTCGCTCGACAATGCCATGGGTCTCGATGAGCTCCAGGCATGGGGTGAGCGGACCGCTCGGCGCGTAAAGGAGCTAGGGCTCCCGGTCGCAACTGAATACGTCTGTGAACTCAAGATTGATGGCCTTGCGTTGTCGCTCCGGTATGAGCGTGGTGTGTTTGCCCAAGCGGCGACTCGTGGTAACGGGCGCGTCGGGGAGGACGTGACTGCCAACGTTGCGGGGATTGCCGGAATCCCCAAGCAATTGGCAACCGACAATCCTCCTGAGGTGGTTGAGGTTCGGGGTGAGCTGTACCTTCCTGTCGCTCGGTTCAATGAACTCAATGAGGCGCAGGAATCAGCTGGACTTCGCCGATACGCCAATCCAAGAAACACAGCAGCTGGATCGTTGCGGCAGAAAGACCCGTCGATCACTGCCAGTCGCGGCCTGGAATTCTGGTGTTACCAACTTGGGGAGACCATCGGTGGTCCAGATTTGCCCACTCATTCGGCAACGCTGGAATGGTTGAGCTCGCTCGGGTTGCCAACGAACCCTGAGACCAACGTGCTCGACACTGTGGAGCAGGTCTACGACTTCTGTCGGGAATGGATTGACCGTCGACATGAGCTTGAGTACGAGATCGACGGTGTAGTCGTAAAACTCGACCCCATTGCCGTGCAGACGGCGCTCGGAATGACCTCCAAAGCCCCACGATGGGCGATTGCGTTCAAACTTCCCCCCGAGGAACGCACCACATTGCTCAGAGACATCCAGGTGTCCATCGGTCGTACTGGCAAGGTGACGCCGTTCGCGGTTCTTGAGCCGGTGCTGGTGGCTGGGTCCACCGTGTCAATGGCAACCCTGCATAACGAAGATCAAGTGCGACTGAAAGATGTTCGCCCTGGAGATACCGTCATTGTTCGAAAAGCTGGCGACGTGATCCCCGAAGTAGTCGGCCCGGTGATGAGCGAGCGTCCCCAAGGTTTGCCAGCATGGTCATTCCCCACGGTCTGCCCGTGCGATCACCACGGCCAGCTCGTTCGGCTCGATGGTGAGGCGCAACATCGCTGTGTGGCCGCAGCGTGTCCGCAGCAGCAGCTCGCTCGGATTTCTCACTTTGTTTCACGCGGGGCGCTTGATATCGACGGGCTTGGAGAACAACAAGTCCAGCTCTTCATCGAACTTGGGCTTCTTGAGGATGTAGCTGATGTGTTCAATCTCGATTACGAACGCATTCTCGCCGAACGAGGTTACAAGGAGGCGTCAGTCGAGAAGCTTCGTCGGTCAATCGATGCGTCTCGAACGCCTCAGCTTGGCAAGCTGCTGTTCGGCCTCAACATCGTGCATCTCGGAGCAGCAGGCGCCGAGGTGCTCGCTGCGGCGTTGGGTGATCTTGATTCAGTCATGAATGCCACAGTCGAGGAGCTTTCGGCCATCGAGGGCGTTGGCCCGGTGATTGCATCGAGCGTCGCAGGCTTTTTCGCTGACCAAGAGAACCGGGCTTTGATCGGTCGATTGCGCTCTCGGGGTTGTGAACCCGTGGCTTACGAACGGTCTCAGCTACCTCAAACACTCGCCGGAATGGCGATCGTGGTGTCTGGTGGCATTGAGGGCTTCACCCGGGACTCAGTGGCGGCTGCCATCAAGGCCCGAGGTGGCACCTCCCCCGGAAGCGTGTCGAAAAAGACCACTGCACTCGTCGTTGGCGAGGACCCTGGCGCCTCCAAACTCGCCAAGGCCACTGAGCTTGGCGTTCCCATTCTTGATCGAGCCGACTTCCTTCAACTACTCGAAACTGGAGACCTGCCACAATGACCTCAGACCTGAACCAGTCCAGCCAAACGAGTTTCGAAGCGGTGCTGTTCGATTTCGGAGGGATCTTTATCGACTCGCCCTTCGAAGCAGTGATCGGCGCTGCAGAGGGTATGAATATCCCAGCTGAGACGTTGACCGATCTGGTATTCGGCTCCTACGACCTCGACACCGATCACCCATGGCACCGCCTCGAACGGGGAGAGATCACGTTTGACCATGCACGATCCGAGATCATCTCGCTGTCCGCTCAATCGGGTTGGGGAGAGGTTGACCCCATCGCTGTTCTGATGAAGCTGAGTTCGGGGGGGCTCGAGATCCGTTCGGAGGTCGTCGATACTGTCATCGCGATTCGTTCGGCCGGAATGAAGACGGCGATCGTCACCAACAACCTCCGCGAGTTCTCGTCATCTTGGCGGGCGATGCTCGATATCGACTCCCTCTTTGATGTGGTGGTTGATTCTTCCGAGGTCGGTATGCGAAAGCCCGACCCGCGAATCTTCCTGCATGCCTGCGAACTCCTTGGCGTGAAGCCATCCAGATCACTCTTCGTGGATGACCACCATGGCAACGTGGCCGGGGCGAACAGAGCGGGCCTCGTGGCCCTCGACTTTGGTTACACGAAGGAGTCCGCCGCTGCCGCGCTCGCAGAACTCCGGCACATGGTCGGTATTCCAGCGACAACCTGATGGCCGAGTCGGCGATCCGGCAGATCGAGCTATCCGGC
>DORQ01000315.1:6823-15564 GCA_003514205.1 Acidimicrobiaceae bacterium | reverse complement strand
GATCGAGCTATCCGACGTTGAAGCACCAGGTTGTTTGTTGTGCCGTTGCAGGGCTTTCCTCAACCCGCCACACGAACGCATCGACGCAGGCTCGGGGGGAACTCAGCCGTTTGACCCTTTTGTCTGGCGCCGGGTCGTATTCGAGAATCTCTAACGACGGCGTTCGAAAGAGCCCGTCGGGATTGGCCTCAGTCGCATCATTGTCGATCTTCTGCCCTTCAACGACGAGGTACGCGTTGTAGCCCTGTTTCAGATCGATTCCCACCGAGGACTGGGATAACACGGTGGAGCCGCTCGCTGGAATCAGTCGTTCGATGGAACTCGGTAGATTCAAACTCGCATCGTCTGGTCCC
This sequence comes from Acidimicrobiaceae bacterium, assembly GCA_003514205.1. Classification (GTDB taxonomy): domain Bacteria; phylum Actinomycetota; class Acidimicrobiia; order Acidimicrobiales; family Microtrichaceae; genus UBA11034. Next base: position 15,211 of record DORQ01000315.1, on the reverse strand, counting down.
GACACAGAGTTGTCCAACACATAGATGACTCCGATGACCATGAGGAGCGACATGATCGAGAGGGCAATCTTCAAGGGGAGTGGCACAGGTACATTCTGCCCCGCCAGAGGCCTGTACCCAAGTACGGCGAAGCGAGGGTGGCGATCGGTGCTTCGACAGAGGAGGGCCTCACGTTTGGTGATGGAGCGCCAATGCCGCTGCGGAGTGGCGTTGGAGACCGTGAATTGGAGTCCAAACCGGGAGAAGTTGTTCGAGAGACCCAGATCCCATTTCGTTGGCCAGTAGGCTCTCCGACCGTGGTGGCAGACCCATTCCAAGGATTCATGCTTTCGGGCAGGTATCAACTGAGCACGCCGATTGGCGTTGGCGCGTCTGCGCGGGTCTATTTGGCGATGGATACCAAGCTGAAACGCCGGGTGGCAATCAAGCTGTTGCATGAGGTGTTGTCCGAGGATCAAGGTTTTCTGAAGCGATTTCGAGCCGAGTCCCAGGCTGCGGCCAAGCTGAACCACCAGAACATCATGCACGTGTACGACTTTGGTGAGTCCGCAGGGCCAGACGGGTCGCCGCTGTCGTACCTCGTCATGGAATTCGTCGGGGGCGGAAGCCTTCGGGCGGTGCTCGACACACAGTCAGTCTTGAGCCCGAGCCAGACTCTCTTGGTTGGTCTCGAGGCGGCACGCGGCCTGAGCTATGCCCATAGCCAAGACCTGGTCCATCGCGATATCAAGCCCGCCAACCTTCTCTTTGGCGAGGAGGGAAGGCTCAGGATCGCCGACTTTGGGTTGGCTCGTGCTCTTGCTGGGGCCAGTTGGACTGAACCCCAGGGTGTCAGCCTTGGGACTGCGAGGTATATGAGCCCCGAGCAGGCGAACGGTCAACATCTGGACGGCAGGTCGGATGTCTATTCACTCGCGCTGGTGTTGATTGAAGCAGCTACTGGCGAAGTACCACTACTCGGAGCATCGTTTCAAGAGACGGCGGCGCTTCGCTCCTCGGCGGATCTCACTGTGAGTCGGTCATTGGGTCGCTTGACCTCGGTGCTCGAAATGGCTGGCCGCGCCAACCCGGAACACCGTCCAACTGCTGGGGAGCTTGAGGTGGCATTCCTCGCCGCTTCAGAGGACATGGACAAGCCGCGCCCGATTCAACTCCCGGGAGCCATCCCTGCGGCAGTGCTTGACTCAATGATCAACCAGCCGTCGCAGTCACCCGGTTCTGAGGAGAGCGGCTCGGAACAACCAATCAGCTCACCAGATGACACGATCCTGATGGACCCTCATCCCACCACAGTGCTGCCGATCGCGCAGGACAGCTCCTCGGGTCGGATCGCTGGGAATGAACCCCACCAGCCCTTCAGTGATCAACGCCCGCAATTTCGCCCAGAAACCGAGCGCGCATCAACTGTGACCGCGTCCACGCTCACGGCTGCTGAGGACACAACTGGGTCGGGCGATACCGGGGGAGTCGACACACCGGCTCAACGGAAGTGGCCCTGGCTTGTCGCCGTGATCCTCATGATTGCAGGGCTGCTTGGCACTGCTGCTTACTACTGGTTTGTCATTCGCGTGCCAACCGAGATGGTTCCCGACTTTGTTGGGCTCACTGTTGAACAAGCCCAGAAGTCGGCCAAAGATCGTGGTTTTTCCGTCGCGACTGAGTACTCCAGGAAGGACAACTCTGAGAAGGACGAGGTCATCGCGCAGTCTCCCAAGGCTGGAACCGAACTCGCAGCTGGCAAGAAGCTGACGTTGACAATTTCGCTGGGCCCCACGTTGGTGTCGCTTCCACCCCTTGATTCGACCATGACTGAGACCGTGGTGCTTCAGGCACTCGAACTGGCCGACCTTCGTATCGGCACCCGGACGACCTTGGCAGACGAAGCGATTCCTGCTGGCAATCTCATCTCTGCAAACTCCGCTGTGGATAGCGCTGGGCAGCTTCCTAAGAGATCGCCAGTGGATATCGTCATCTCAACTGGCCCAGCGCCACGGGTGATTCCAGCAGGGCTGATCGGCCAATCGCTAGATGCGGTGCGGCTGGCACTGGATGGAATTCAGGTTGGAAACAACGTGACGGAAGCCTTCAGCGAGGAGGTCGTCGGAACGGTTACCCAAATGAATGTGACCGATGGTCAGTCTGTGCCGCGGGGCACCATCGTGGAGTTGACTGTCTCGAAGGGGCCTGAACCACTCCCAATTCCGAACACCGTCGGCATGACAGTCGCTGCGGCCACTGCAGCGCTGGATCAGAAGGGCTACCCAGTGAGTGGCGTCATCGGCTCGCCAGCCAGCAATGTCGTCTCCACACTTCCTGGTCCCGGCGAACTGCATCCCAAGGGAACTCCGGTTCAGCTCACCACTGGGTAGGTCGCCCCGAAGAAATTAAGGGATCTGTCTCAAATCTGGCCACAGGTTGGTTCGGTTTTGGAATAGGTTGGGGAGTAGAGCGGCCCTGTCGCTTGTTGGGGCGGTCGGCTTGCGTGGTGTTCCCCAGCCGCCGCGACAGCACCGACCGTCCCAACAAGCGACAGGGAACAGGCGGGTAGTATGACGCGTGAAGCAAAATCGGCACGCGAATCCTTGGGTGATCACAGCGACGGTTCTGCTCGGGTTGCTGGCGACGGGGATCAATTTCACCATTCTTGCGGTCAGTCGACCGACCATCGCGGCTGACCTCGACATTTCAGTCACCACCTTGGTCTGGCTCATTTCCGGTCCGATCCTCGCTAACGCGTTGGTCACCGCGACGGCGGGAAAACTCGGCGATCTATACGGGCATCGACGGGTGTACCTCATTGGCTTGGTCGGCTCCCTGCTCGCGGCGGGAGCATCTGGGGTTGCCTGGGATGGTTGGTCGCTCATTGGGTTTCGGGTGGTGGGTGCAGTGCTGGGCGCCGCCCTTGGACCGTCCTCAATGGCAATGATCAGCCTGATTTTCCCTCCGGCGCAGCGCTCGACAGCACTCGGCTATTTCACCTTGGTTGGGGCCGGAGGTCCCGTCTTGGGGTTGGTGATTGGCGGACCCCTCGTTGAGAGCTTCGGTTGGCGCACCATTTTCTGGGTACAGGTGCCGCTGCTAGCGCTCGCCGTGGTCGTTGCGTACCTCGTGCTTCCAACCGTTGCATCCGCGCGAAACGTCTCGTTCGATGTGAAAGGCAACCTGGTACTTGCAGGTTCGCTCGTCACACTTCTGCTTGCAGTCCAACAGGGACCGACCTGGGGATGGGTTGGCCCAAAGACCCTCGGGCTCCTGGCGTTGTCGATCGCTGGGCTCTGGCTCTTCGTTTCAATTGAGCGCCGTGTGGAACATCCGCTCATCCCGCTGTCGGTGGTGCAAACCCGCTCGTTCCTGCTGCCGGTATCGGTGCTCTTCTTCGCGCAGTTCGGCTACATGGGCGGCTTCATTCTTGCGCCGAGGTTGTTGCGCGAGGTTGGAGCCGTCAGTGACTCAAGGATCAGCTTGTTGCTTGTCCCACGTCCATTGACCTTTGCGATCGCAGGTGTCGCCGCTGGCTACCTCGTTCGTCACCTCGGCATACGGGTGATTGGGGTGTTCGGCGGCTCCCTCGTGAGCATCTCATTGGTGATGATGGCAAGCACGGCCTCACATCTCTCGATCCCCGTGGTGGTGGGGGCAATTGCGCTGAGTGGGTTGGGAATGGGCGCAGCGCAACCCTCGTTCACAGCGGCGTTGGTGAACTGCGTCAGAGATGAGGATCTTGGAGTGGCCGGCGCAGTGCTCGCAATGGCGATACAAGTGGCGACCTCCCTCGGGATGAATGGGCTGGACAGCTTGCAGGCCTCATTGCAGCGAGGGGTGAATCTTGGAGCCTCCTTCGGACAGACCTATCTCATTGGCGCAGCCATCACGGGTGGTGCTGTTGTGTTGAGTTTGTTTCTTCCGAAGCGAGACACACAACGGGCGAGGTCGCTGGAGACCCCGCCCGTGTAGAACACGCTTGTGTTCGATCGATTCGTCCAGAGAACTCAAGGGCCAGCCGATTGCCGGTGTCGAGCCCTTGTTGTTTGACGGATCGCCGTGGTGACCGAAGCGAACAAGGCCCAGTCGGAACAGCTATTCGGTGATTGCTTGAATTCGCTCGGCGATTGCGGCCGCAGTTGGGTCTTGGGCACCGGCCTGGAGGGCCATCATCTTGGTCATGTCTCCCACAACTTTGATCTTGCCCGCCATGAACGCCTGCATTCCGGCCTGTGGGTTACCGTCGACAATGATTGCCTTGGCGGTGAGGTAGTCAACTGTGACGGTGAGGTCTGGATCCTCAAGAGCTCCGAGGTCCATCTTCATTGCACCGTCGGAGGTGTCCATGAACGCCAAGATGTCTTCCTCGCTGAAGGGGACTTCGGTGATGACCTGGTTCATACGAACAATATGAGCTGGAGCTGGCGCTTCACCCTCGAACTCTTCGCGAATCTGCTTTGCAGCCTCAACCCACTCAGGGGTTAGGAATTGAAATTTCGCCACGTTGGCTCCTTCATAGTGTGTCATTGCTTCTGCCCCCGCGTTCGGTGGCGAACGGCGCCACTGTAGTCACTCAACGGAGGTGGGCGCAGGCAACTGTGCGGGTGCATCTCCCCGGCGTGGAGTTCTGCTGGCCGAACGGAGCGGCGCCTGCGCCTACGATGGGGAACATGTCTGACAGGATTTCCAGCGCCCAGGTGACCGCAGTCGCCAATTTGGCTCGTCTTCGCCTCTCCGAGTCCGAACTTGAGCAGTTCACCGCTCAACTCGGAGACATCTTGGATCACGCCAACGATATGGCTCAGCTCGACCTTGAAGGCGTCGAGCCGACCTCGCACCCTTTTGACCTCAACAACGTGCTTCGCGAGGACGTTGATCGTCCGTCACTTGACCGTGATGAGGTGCTGGCTGGCGCGCCTCGCGCCGAGGCGAACATGTTTCATGTTCCGCCAGTGATGGGGGAGTACACATGACCGGCGCTGCTCACAGCCTCACGGCCCGCGAGATTGCTCGGCAGATTTCCGCTGGTGAGACGACGGCGGTCGCGGTAGCCGAGGCAACCATTGAACGTATTCAACGTGAAGATGCAGAACTGGGTGCCTTTCTGCTGACCACGGGTGAGGAAGCACTGGCAGCTGCGGCCTCGGTGGACGACAAGCTCCAGCGAGGGGAGAAGTTGGGCCCCCTGGCGGGGGTGCCCATTGCCGTGAAAGACAACTTGTGCACCCGCGGCATCCCCACAACCGCCGGCTCGAAGATTCTCGAGGGTTGGTGCCCCCCCTATAACGCCACGGTCATCGAGAAGTTGCATGCGGCTGGAATGGTCCTCGTCGGCAAGACCAACCTGGACGAGTTCGCGATGGGCTCATCCACGGAAAACTCGGCATACCAGTTGACGAGGAATCCACATGATGCTTCCAGAGTGCCAGGAGGCTCTTCGGGGGGATCCGCCGCTGCCGTTGCGGCCGGTTTGGTCTCATGTTCGCTCGGGTCCGATACGGGCGGCTCCATTCGCCAGCCGGCCTCGTTCTGCGGCGTCGTTGGGGTGAAACCCACCTATGGGAGAACCTCCCGATTCGGTTTGATTGCGTACGCATCCTCGTTCGATCAGATCGGTCCGTTTGGTCGTGATGTCACCGATGCGGCGTTGCTTCTTGAAGCAATCGAGGGTCACGACACGTTGGATTCCACCTCTCTCCCCGAGGCTGGTGGCGCACTTGTGGCGGGTCTGCACGACGGGGTGGCAGGGCTTCGTATCGGGATCGTCTCAGAGCTGATGGGCGAGGGAATCGAGCCAGCCGTCGCAGCGCGAATTCGAGCTGCAGCGGAAGCCTTCGCGGCAGCCGGGGCTGAGATCGTTGAGGTCAGTATTCCAGCTGTGTCCTACGCCATCTCGGCGTATTACATCCTTGCCCCTGCGGAGGCCTCATCGAACCTGTCACGTTTCGACGGTGTTCGATTCGGGCTTCGCGTGGATGCGCCGACCACTCCTGAAATGTATGAGTTGACCCGAACCCAGGGGTTCGGTGCAGAGGTCAAGCGCAGAATCATGCTGGGGACCTATGCACTGTCGGCGGGCTACTACGACGCCTACTACGGGACCGCGCAGAAGGTTCGAACGCTACTTCGAGCCGATTTTGAGGCTGCCTACCGGCAGGCCGATCTGTTGATCTCGCCAGTGGCGCCGACCACGGCCTTTCCGATCGGAGAACTCACCGAGGATCCTCTCACGATGTATTTGCAAGACATTTGCACTATTCCGACAAACCTGGCCGGCCATCCTGCGATGTCGGTGCCGTTTGGGAGCGATGGGACTGGGCTCCCCGTCGGGGTTCAGATCCTGGCCCCAGCCCTTCGAGAGGACGTCATGTTTCGGGCAGCAATGGTGCTGGAATCGGCGCTTCAACAAGGGTCCAACCCGACGCAAGAAGGAGCGAACTCGTGACTGATGCCAACACGCTCGATGGCTGGGAAATCGTGATCGGACTAGAGGTTCATGCCGAACTCCTGACCCATACCAAGCTCTTCTCCGCGTCACTCAATCAATTCGGTGGTGAGCCAAACACCAACATTGATCCGGTCACCCTCGGTCTTCCGGGCAGCCTTCCCGTGCTCAACAAACACGCGGTGGAATTGGCGATGCGCGCTGGGCTGGCGTTGAACTGCACCGTTCAGCGTTCGGTCTTCTCGCGGAAGAACTACTTCTACCCAGATATGCCCAAGGGCTATCAGATCAGCCAGTTCGATCTTCCCATCAACGTGGACGGATGGTTGGAGCTCCCCAATGGCAAACGCTGCGGAATCGAGCGCGCGCACTTAGAGGAGGACACCGGGAAGTCGAGCCACATGGGTGCTGGCGGTACTCGAATTCATGACGCCGAATACTCACTGGTGGACTTCAACCGTGCAGGTGTGCCGCTCCTCGAGGTAGTGGGTCGGCCAGACCTGTTCTCCGCTGATGAGGCGAAGGCCTACATAGCGGAGCTACGGAGCATCCTGATTGCAGTTGGTGCCAGCGACGGCAAGATGGAGGAAGGGTCCATGAGAGTGGACTGCAACGTGTCCGTACGCCGACCCGGTGAGCCGCTCGGAACTCGGTGCGAGATCAAGAATGTCAACTCGTTGCGTTCCGTGGGCCGTGCCATTGAGTATGAGGCTCGGCGTCAAGCCGACATGATCCTTGCGGGAGAGGTCGTCCGCCAGGAGACACGGCATTGGAACGATGACACCGGCAGGACCCAAACGCTTCGCAGCAAGGAGGAAGCAACTGACTATCGCTACTTCCCCGAGCCGGACCTGGTTGTTCTGGATCCCGGCGAGGAGTGGATCGAAGCAGTCCGGGCAGCCCTCCCCACGCTTCCTCGTGAGCGGCGAGCGAACCTCGCCGCAGCCACTGGTGTTTCAGTCGCGAGCGCAGGCATTGTTGTTGAGCGAGGCCTTGACGACCTAGTGCTCGCAGCGATTGCTGCGGGAGCTGATCCTCAGCGAGCAGCGACCCACGCTGAGCACAACCTGGCGGACAAGGGAGCAGGCGATCTCAACCCTGCCATGTTTGCGCGACTCACGCGTATGGAAGTGGATGGGGCAATCACTGCAACGCAGGCGAAAGCTGTCCTGGCAGAGATGTTGTCGAATCCTTCTGATGCAGATCCTCAGGAGATCGCAACTCGTCTTGGGTTCGAAGCAATGCAGAGCTCAGAGATCGAGCATTTGGTTGACACGCTGATTGCTGCGCATCCGGCTGATTGGGAGAAGTTCTGCAACGGCGAGAACAAGGTTGCGGGCTTCTTCGTTGGTCAGGCCATGAAGGCAACTGGCGGAAAAGCTGACGGTAAGGCGCTCACGGCATTGCTGAACCAACGGCGCGGCCAATGAGACCGATTGCCGCAGCACGATGCACGGGAGTTGCGGCTCTCGTTGGCCTTCTTGTGAGTACCGGGTGCACAGAGACACGAACCGCAGACGGTGGTTCGGCTGCCTCAACGACAGTTGCCGATATCTCCTCGGTAACGCTTCCTCCGGAAGAAGCAGCGAAACTCTCGGAGCTGACCTCGCGGTTCGAGGACGCGAAGCGGGATTCGGACTATTGCGTGGCGATCGAGGTCTTCACCACCCACCAGCCAACGGATCGTAAGTCTCAGAATCTGGTCGACTTCTATGCCGCCCTCAGCGAGGGAGTTGCCGAGATGAACACCGGCGTGCCGGGCTCGCTTGCGAAGCACTGGAGCGTGTTGGCCGATGCATTGGCAGTGATTGCCGAGGCGATCCGCACCAGTGGTGGCGATCGCAACGCCCCGGAGATCAAGGCTGCGACAACGACCAAGGAATTCGAGGCGGCACGATCTGGGCTAGAGCTGTGGTTCCGGGAGAATTGTCCGTCGGGCCCCTCACCGAACGCAGACCCTG
>DORQ01000315.1:5977-6653 GCA_003514205.1 Acidimicrobiaceae bacterium | reverse complement strand
AACGAATGAGCAGGGTGGTCGGCGGGTGGTTTGACTCATCCTGTGAGTTTTCGTACCCGGTGACCGTGAAGCTGGGTCAGAGGTCCGTATGCTGACTGTGGTTACTAGGTGAAGAAGGAGAGGTCGACGAGGCAATGTCAGTAGCGCTGCGCAGATTCGAGTTGTTTGCTGTTGCTCTCGCAGCAGGCGGAATGCTGGTCGGTTGCGCGGCTGGAGAGCAATCCAAGGCTCGTGCGTTCGAGAACCTCGCGTTGGCTTCCGAATCGACCGAACTCGCCACATCCTCCTCGGTGCCGACGAGTTCCTCAGTGCTCACCACAACGACCACCGCAGCCGTCTCAAGCGACACCTCAGTCATGGTCCAGTCGAGTCAGGCAGTGGCATCCAAGTTGCCGGTGGTCGCTGGAGGTGCAACGAGCCCTCAAGATCTTGCACTTGTGCAGATTCAGACCTCGGTGGGCGAGGGGGATATTTGCGCGGTGTACGACGCAATTACGCAGCTTCAACTGACTGCAACCAGCGCCGCGGCCTGGGGTATGACGCTCGAGACAGTCGCCAATGCCATGGTCGAGGCCAAGAACTTTGTGCCCTCGGGAATCTCCTCAGATTGGGCCACGCTGACCCTGGGCACTCAGTCCGCTGTTGATGGCTTAGCTAGGAAACAGGCGATGAAGGA
>DORQ01000315.1:4007-5709 GCA_003514205.1 Acidimicrobiaceae bacterium | reverse complement strand
GTTCGAGTAGCCAGCGCGGTTCGATGAGCTCGCGTGCTCGGTCGCTCAGCCGACCTGTTGGCCTCGTGCTCGCCGCAGCGATGCTGGTGGTTCCTGCAGCCTGTTCTGAGAACCGGGCGATCGAATCCGATGCTCCGATCACCAAGGACACAGTCCGGCTCCTCGAGGATGAGACTCTGGACAACGATCCCGGCCTGGCCTCGGGCTCCGAAGCGGCTGCGCAAATCCAAAAGCTCGTCGACAGCCTTGTTGAGGAGAACGACCCCTGCGTCATTCTCAGCCCGAGCACGGTGTCGACGTTCAACTTTGATCCCTCTGTGCTTGCCTCGTCACAGGCTCGCAAGACCTTGGCGCAGGGCTATGTGCAGGTGCTGAATCACCTCGTGACGCTGGTGAACGATCCGGAGGTGACTCCGGCGTTGGTCATTGAACGCGACTCGGTGGTGGAGATCCTGGACATCGTCGAAAAGTATTCTGCAAGCCCGACCTCCCGCGAGGGAACCAAGCAGATTGAAGCGGTCACCAACTCCCCCGCGTATGTCGAGGCGAGCGAGGTTGTTGCTCGCTGGGTTGTGTCACACTGCGGGTGAACTGAAACGTTGCGTACAGGCCAAGCGCACACCGAATCACGCTGAAAACCGTGAGGGCAATCCACACCGTAGCGAGCCGATCCTGCGCTGGTGCTACTGCGTACCCACCCCACACTGTGAGGCCAAAGCCGACTGCCGCACTGGCCATGAAGAGAGCAAGGCGCGATTGGCGTCCAGCGCCAACCAGGATTCCGTCCACGCCGAAGGTGACGGCGTTGATTGGCTGGAGGAGCGCAAGGCACCACAGGGGCGTCTGAGCGAGCGTGATCACCGATGAATCGTTGGTGAAGAGTCCGATGAGGGGAGAACGGAGAACGACCAAGATCGCTCCCAAGCCGCAACCAACGATCAGGCTCCACCTCAACAGACGTCCGACGAGTCGGCGGCGATCGGGTAGCCCGTCATTGCGTCCCAGGTGTTGGGCGATCAGTGTTTGGCCAGCCACTTCAATGCCGTCAGAAGCAAACACGCTGAACATCCAGATTCCAAACACTATGGAATGAGCAGCGAGCGCCGACACGCCCAGACGCGCAGCGAGAGAACTTGCAGCGGTGATTGTTCCGAGCAGCGCCGCCGTTCGTAACACCAGCGACCCGCCAACTCGACCGAGCCGCCGAGCGTGGGCCCACACTGGTCGAAGACTGACTCCGTTGGCAGAGCGGTCCCGAGATATGAAGACAAGAAGCACCGCTGCGCTGAACCACTTTGCGACCACCGTGCCACCAGCGGAGGCCTCCACCCCAGCATTCAGCCCGAAGATCAGCACCACCTCCAAGATCAGGTTGAGGGCAACCGCTGCGGCAGAGATGAGCAAGGGCGTCTTGGTGTCTGAGCATCCTCGAAGGTAACCAGTTCCAGCGAGAACAATCAGAAACGCCGGTAACCCCCAGATGCTGGTCCGGAGGTACACCCACGCGGTTTCGAGCACGTCGCCTTCACCGCCAAGCGCCTGCAAGATCGGTCGACCAGCGAGGGCGAGCACTGCCATGAGCCCAACCCCAAGTGCGCAGGCGATCCACACGGCTGAAATCGCTGTCTCGGTCGCTCCGACAGTGTCCCCCTTGCCCCGGAGCCTCGCGACTCGTGCCGTGGTGGCAAAGGTCAAGAAGATG
>DORQ01000315.1:2853-3990 GCA_003514205.1 Acidimicrobiaceae bacterium | reverse complement strand
GAGCCCAACCCCAAGTGCGCAGGCAATCCACACGGCCGAAATTGCCGTCTCGGTCGCTCCGACAGTGTCCCCCTTGCCCCGGAGCCTCGCGACTCGTGCTGTGGTGGCAAAGGTCAAGAAGATGAAGGTCGCGTAGGTGAGGCTGAGGACCCGTACCGCGAGGGCAGCGCCACCGAGCGCCTCGGAGCCGAGTGTGCTGAGAATCGCTACGTCAGTGAGTTCGTAGAGAGGGTCTGTGAGCAGGGCAATGGCTGCGGGTCCAGCGATCCGGAGGATCTGCCGGTCGATCTCGGCATCGTCTGAGGTTCTGCTTGGATTCACTGATGCCATCGTGGCCTATTCTGGAGCCATGAGTGACATGAAGCCTCGTTCTCGCGACGTTACCGACGGATTCCAGAAGGCCCCAGCCCGAGCGATGCTCCGTGCCATTGGCATGACCGACGATGATTGGGACAAGCCACAGGTGGGAGTCGCGTCCTCATGGAATGAGGTCACTCCCTGCAACATGCCACTCGAACGCCTGGCAAAGCGCTCCAAGCAAGGCGTGCTTGCGGCCGGCGGCTTCCCGATTGAGTTCAACACGATCGCAGTGTCCGACGGAATCTCCATGGGCCACGAGGGGATGAGGGCATCGCTAGTGAGCAGGGAGGTGATTGCGGACTCCATCGAGACCGTGATGCACGCGGAACGACTGGATGCCCTCGTAACGTTTGCTGGCTGCGACAAGTCGCTTCCGGGGATGATGATGGCAGCGGCGAGAATCAATCTTCCCTCGGTGTTTCTGTACGGCGGATCAAAGCTGCCTGGGCAACTGAATGGTCGAGCGCTGGACATCGTTTCGGTGTTCGAGGCCGTGGGAGCTGTCGCGGCAGGCACGATGGAGATGGGTGAGCTTGATGACATTGAGCGCAACGCATGTCCCACCATTGGTGCGTGCGCTGGCATGTTCACGGCAAACACCATGGCCTCAGTTGGTGAGGCGCTCGGACTGTCGCTTCCGGGCTCGGCCTCAGCACCGGCAGTGGATCGGCGCCGCGACGACTATGCCTACGCCTCCGGGACTGCGGTCATCAACCTCCTCAAGCTGAACATTCGCCCCAGCGACATTCTCACCAAGGGCGCATTTCTCAATGCCAT
>DORQ01000315.1:0-2650 GCA_003514205.1 Acidimicrobiaceae bacterium | reverse complement strand
GCGTATGAGGCGGGAGTTGAACTTGAGCTCGAAGACTTCAACCGAGTGGCCGCAAAGGTGCCTCACCTCGCTGACACAAAGCCCCACGGCCAGTACCACATGCTCGATGTGGACCGCGTCGGCGGTGTTCCAGTGGTGATGCAGATGCTTGCCGACGAAGGACTCTTGCATCTCGATGAGATCACCGTGACCGGCAAGACTGTCGGTGAGAACCTGGCAATGATCAACGCACCTGCGCCCGACGGAGAAGTGATTCGCGCGTTCAACAACCCGATCCATGACATCGGTGGAATCGCCGTCCTGAGGGGCACGTTGGCGCCACAGGGAGCGGTGCTCAAAGTGGCCGGAATCGACATCGATTTCTTCGAGGGCCCAGCTCGTGTGTTCGACGGTGAGGACACTGCCATGACAGCAGTGCTTGCCGGGGAGATCAACGCTGGCGACATTGTGGTGATCCGATATGAAGGACCCAAGGGCGGCCCTGGGATGCGCGAGATGTTGGCCATCACCGGAGCAATGAAGGGTGTTGGTCGTGGTGCTGATTCGGCGTTGATCACCGATGGCCGCTTCTCTGGTGGCACCCACGGATTCTGTATCGGTCATGTCTGTCCAGAGGCAGTTGACGGTGGACCGATTGCGTTCATCGAAGAGGGCGATCGAGTTCGTATAGATGTCCGAAATCACATCATCGATCTGCTTGTCGACGAGGAGACCCTCGCCGACCGCAAGACTCGTTGGGTGATTCCAGAGCCTCGGTATACCAAAGGCGTGCTGGCGAAGTATGCGAAGCTTGCGTTGGGCGCAGACGTTGGAGCGGTTACCTCCGCATGATCTCTGGGGGCCCGCCACCTCTAGCGCTCCCGGCCGTTGTTTCGCGCCGCAAGCAGCTTGCTCCAGCGGTAGCGGCCGCCTCGCTCGTCCTCGGGCTTGGTGGCCTGGGGTTCGGACTTGCTGCAAACCTTCGGGCAGACTCCATCGAGGAGCGACTCTCCACTGTCGAGAAATCCCAGCAAACTGCTGGTGTGGTCGAAGCGGCGAGTAGTCCGGCCTCAACTGCGCTGTCCGCTGAGAACGCCGATGCGGCGCGTACTGAGATCCGGACCGCGTTTGCCAATGTATACACGGGCGTATTGCCGATCGAGGAGCGCCTGGCCTACATCGATGACCCCAGTGGCATCGGACCAGTTCTCTCGGCGTTGTCTACTGGACCAGCCGCGCCGCTTGCGTTGTCATCGCGAGTGGCTGTGGACCGAATCACCTTTGAATCTGCAAACGATGCAACCGTCCGATACACGGTCACGATATATGGCTCGCCACCCGCTGCTGGGCGTCAGGGATTGGCGACTCGCGTGGACGGAGCTTGGAAGGTCTCGCGTGCCACTGTCTGTGCGGATCTCGCCGGCCTCGGGTTTGGATGCACCTGAGGTGGTCTGGAGCTCGCTAGCAGGTGGGGCCAGTCTCACTGCTTGAGTAGGCGGGGCCAGTCTCACTGCTCGTTGAGGAGCTCCTGCACCGTAGTTTCGGTGGCGGCAAGGTGGACAGCGCCGGCGCGGACCTGCGTTGAGGAGATCTGGGCCAGCGATTCTGGGAGCAAGAGTTGCACCTCGGCGGGGGAATCCCATCCCGAGCGGGGCGCCAGCGCGACACGGGGAAGTCGAGAAAGCGCTTCGTCACGTCGCTCGATCGAATTCGAGTAGAACACCGGATCTTGAATCTGGTGCCACTTGTCGGCCCCGAGAATGAGGAGATCGAATCCTTCGGCAATATCAACCAAGAGTTGGAGCTTCGTCACCCGCGCACTGAGCCACGAGACGGGACTGATGAGGTCATTGAGGAATCGGCACCGTTCTGTGGCGCTGGGTCGATCGTGGGTGGGCTTCGCCAACGCCGATTCGCTGAGTACGAATTCCACATGGGTGAGCCCGTGTTGGCGTTTCGCTGCCGCTGCGATGTGAAGGTGGGCGACAGTCGGTGGTGAAAAAGAACCAGGGAATACTCCGCGCACGACGAGACTCGCTACCTTCCAGCCCACAACATGGCTGCGCCAAGCAGGCAGAGCAGAGCCGCTACGACTGCTGTGAGGGAGAAACCTCCAACGACATACAGCGCACCTGCTGACACTGAAGCGATGGCTCGTGAACCAGTGACCACTGCGAAGGCATTGCCGAAGGACTTGCCTCGACTAGCTCCGTTCAGGTCGGCGACTGCTGGGAGGACGGAAACGAATCCAAACTCCAGTGCGACGTCTGCCACCAGAAGAAGCCCGACTCCGAGAACGGCGTTGGTCGTGTCGAGCGCCATCAAACCAAAGAGGAGTGCACACGCGGCCATGGCCACCGCCCCTCCAATGAGTGGGTTGAGACGTTTGGCCACGGCAACGACTGCCAGCGTTCCAACGAGCTCTGCGAGACCGAGTGAGAACGTGATGACGCCGATTTTCGGAGTCGATAATGCGAGGCTCTTCACGAACCAGTCTCCGATCACGGCAAACACCAACATCTGAGCGAAGGGCTGCAGGAGCACGAACGAATAGATGGCGCGTCGGCGAGCGGGGGAGGCCCTGCCAGCCTCGGCCTCGCCGATCGTGGCAGCGCTGGAAGGGTCGTTCGTCGAGGCAACTGTGGGGAGTGCAACAGCGGCTGTCGGGGCC
>DORQ01000222.1:3247-3447 GCA_003514205.1 Acidimicrobiaceae bacterium | reverse complement strand
GGGTCGAGCAACGCTGAGCTGCCGGCGGGGGCGACAGCCGGGATCGACGATGTTGACGGAGACGGCGAACCCGACCCGACCTGCGGAACCCTTGATCTTGGCGGCGGTCTGGTGGTCCGCACTCTCTGTGTTTCGATGGCGCCCGAAAATGAAGACGGTGTGATTCCTCTTCTGAGCGGCAGCCTTGTCTTGGCGGGGAC
>DORQ01000222.1:2787-3090 GCA_003514205.1 Acidimicrobiaceae bacterium | reverse complement strand
AGCTTCCCCGAGACAGACAACGTCGATGTCACCGTCCGGTTCGCACGAGACGAGGCCGGACAGAAGGTCACCATCTTCCAGTTGGGAAGCGACACGCTGTTCGACAGCGGCTCTGCAACCATTCGGTCCACCGCCGAAGCAGCACTTCCTGCGGTCTTAGCGGCGATCCAGAATCATTTGCAGGGTTCCTCCCTCTCTGTTCGTGGCCACGCCGACTCCAGGGGAACTGCGCAGGCCAACAACGAGTTGTCCCAAGCTCGGGCGCAGGCGGTTGCTCAGTGGCTCGTCGCTGCTGGCGGACTT
>DORQ01000222.1:2322-2575 GCA_003514205.1 Acidimicrobiaceae bacterium | reverse complement strand
TGAGCGAGATTGGTCAGGCACTCAATCGTCGAGTGGAAATCGTTGCGGTGAGCCCATCGTGATGAGGAACAAGCCAGAAATAAGGAGAGCACATATGAGAGTGTTGCGGCGTCTAGGTGCTGTGCTGTTGGTAGTAGGTCTCGTGGGCGTGGCTTGTGATGCTGGAGACGTGCTCCGTCTCGGCGTTGCGAAGTCGGGACGGCGGTGCAGCGGGGCAGGATTCGCTCGCGATTCCAAGAACGTGTTGCAGTGC
>DORQ01000222.1:0-2196 GCA_003514205.1 Acidimicrobiaceae bacterium | reverse complement strand
GATTCCAAGAACGTGTTGCAGTGCAAGGGTGGGAGATGGCGAGTGACGATGACGATCAGCCGCGCCATCACCTTGATCGAAGCGTATAACGCGTCACTGGCCACCACCACCTCTGCCACGCCCACCACAGTCAGCACTCCAACCCCAGCACCGACACCCACAGTTGCTACAGCAATCGCGGCCGGCTTCGCCCATACCTGCGCTGTGAAGAGTGATGGAACTGTGTGGTGTTTCGGAAGAAACAACACCGGCCAGCTGGGAAGTCCGGGAGGGTTCGGGGCAGGCCCGCCAACACCGAATCCCACACTGGTGTCGGGTCTCACTGAGGTGACGGGGATCGCCACTGGTCGAGGTCACACCTGCGCTCTCAAACGAGATGGAACCGTCTCATGCTTTGGATCGAACAATCGTGGCCAACTCGGCACCGCGCTGCCCGAGGCCAGCACTGCACCCATTCCCGTGCCGGGCCTCAGCGGCGTGACGGCCATTACCGCAGGTGGTGAACACACCTGCGCGCTGCTCAGCGGCGGCACCGTGACCTGCTTTGGGGATAACCGGGTTGGGCAAGCAGGAAACCCCGGTGGGTCATCAACCTCGGCGCCGACTTCCGTTCCGGGGTTGAGCGGTGTCACTGGGATCTCGGCTGGTACCGACCACACCTGCGCTCTGAACGGAGATGGCACCGTGGCCTGCTTTGGGCGAAATCAGTTTCAGCAACTGGGCAACTCCGGTCCATCCACAGCGACTCCAACAGTGGTTGCTGGGTTGACAGGGGCAACCTCAGTGGCTGCTGGGGAGCGGCACACCTGCGCAGTGAAGAACGTTGGGACCATTGCTTGTTTCGGTTTTAACTACAACGGGCAACTCGGCAATCCGGTGGGAATAGGCACGGCCGCCCCTACTGCAGCGCCGATTGTGGTGAGCAGTCTGTCGAGCGTCTCAGGAGTTGCTGCAGGCAGCGCCTTCACCTGTGCGTTGAACGGAGGAGGGCAGCTCAGCTGCTTTGGATACAACTACGACGGCGAACTCGGTAGCTCAACGAACAATCTCACCGGCAACGCCAACCCAGTCCCCGCAACGGTTTCTGAACTCAATGGCGTGATGGCGGTCACTGCAGGGCGTGAACACACCTGCGTGCTGCTGAGCGGAGGTACCGTGAACTGTTTCGGCAGCAACTACTACGGCCAACTTGGCAACTCCACCAACCTCGGGACCACTTCCCCGAATCCGAGGCCCACGATTGTGGCGATGTAGTGGAGTCGTCAGCCGCTCAGGAGAACCGGTCTATCAGTCGGCCGATCCCACCAGACCGGGACGGAAACACCCGAGTACACAGATCCACTAGATGAGCATCGACCCCAACAACGACCCTGGCACGGTCATGGTTGATTCCTCGAAGAATCGCGTTCGCCACCGCGGAGGGCTTGCGCATGATGAGCGGTCGTAGCAACGAACTTTGCATCCCTTGAAGTCGTGCAGAGTCGGAGCCTCTGGCGGCAGTCACGATGGCGGTGTCGATGGCGCCGGGGTGCACCATGGTGACGCCGATGTTTGAGGATCGGAGCTCGGCCCGGAGCCCTTCGCTGAAGGAGCGGACAGCGCCCTTGGTCATCGAATACACAGCGTTGCGTGGAAGGCCGAGGAGCCCTGCCATGGAACTCAGGTTCACGATGTGGGCCTCGGGTTGTTGGCGCAGCAGGGGGAGGAATGCCCGGCAGCCGTAGATGACGCCCCACAGATTGATGCCCACGAGCCATTCAAGGTCGGCGAGCGCTTCCTCCTCGAATCGGCCCGCAGTGGTGACCCCAGCATTGTTGACCAGGATGTCGCATCGCTGATGTTGCTCAGCGACTTCGCTCGCAAACCGCTCCACTTCCTCCCGGTTGGAAACGTCACACCGATGCAGTGTGACGGGTCCAATGCCTTTGGCCTTCAACTCGCGTTTCACTGATTCGAGCGAGTCCATGTTGACGTCCGCCAACGCAAGCGCGCAGCCGTTCTCCCCAAGGACGAACGCCGTGGCACGGCCGATGCCGCTTCCACCCCCAGTGATGGCAGCGACCCGGCCGTTGAGTTCCTTCACAGGGTTCGCAAGCCGCTAGACGTGGTCACGCCGCAAGATTCGGTCACTGCGCAACCTGTGGAAGGTGTGACAGCGCTTCGCTGACCTTGGCTGCGTCGAAGTCGTAGTCCTCG
>DORQ01000071.1 GCA_003514205.1 Acidimicrobiaceae bacterium | reverse complement strand
AGATCGATCGCCAAGCCAGTCGTCTGGTCTCGAAACTGAAGCTGGGTGGCCGGCTGAGAACCGGTGTTGGTCAGAACGACGGTGAACGTTGCTTTCTGCCCAGGCTGGTAGTCCCACCGAGCTGGCCGCGAGGAGCTCTTTGCAATTCGAACATAGGGACGGTCATAAAAGACCGACTTTGAATCCGACACTGTTCCATCGAAGGCGGGGAGCGCTGCCAGCGAGGGAGTAGCCGCCCCGATGCGATCCACATTGTTCCAGCTCATATTGACGCGGTTCACGAACTCGTCGCCGTACTTGGAAGCAACCCCTGTGGCAACGAAGGACAGCGCTATTCGCGCCCTGTAGGTGACTGTGTAGGTCCGCGAGGTTGGTTGCGCGGCAACTGCGCCGACATACCACCCCAGTCGGCTGCCTTCAGCGTTCGGACCAACGATTGGCAGCGTTGCTGGAGCCACACAGCTCGGGGCGCACACAGCAGCGACGTATGCAACGTTCGCGAGACCGTCTGGGAGTTGATCCCAGATTGTGAGGTTGGAATATGCCGAATTGGCAGGAATCGTCGCGGCAACCGTGAAGGTGATGTCGGATCCCGGACCGTAGCGCGAGGGCGAGGCCGACTTTGAAATCGTCGGCCGGGCACCACTGATTCCAAGAGTCGCGCTCGCTGTGCCAAGTGGAGCGTAGGTGCGCTCCGCTGTGATTGAACCAGGCAACGAGGACGCGTTCGCAACGGCAGTGTTGACCACACTGCTTCCTGGAGTTGCAGTCGCGGAGACAACAGCCGAATACGATCGACTCACTGTCGTTCCTCGGTTGATATCGCCAATGATCCACGTCAGCGTGCGCGATGTTGCATTCCACAAGCCTCCATCTCCAGTGGTTTCTCCATCACCAAGCACCGCGCCAGCGGCACTCAGTGGTGCGAGTTCCGCTGGAAGCGTGTCGACGAATTGCACGTCGCGTGCTGCTGCGACGGTGAGGTTGGCACCGTTCGATCGGGCCGGCACCTCGCCGGCCACGGTGTAAGAGACTGTCCCCCCAGCGTTCATGACTGCATCGCCCACCAGCAACTTGGTCATGCGGATCTGGGGCTCGATGACCGCAACGTCAACATCAACGCGGTCAGTGTCGCGGTTTGACGGTCCTGTGGAGACACTGGCGAAACACTGAACTCCCGGCTCGACCGCACCAGCGACAACACTGGGAGCATCAGGTACCGTCGCGGCAAGAGAGAAGACCACATCTGTTCCGCCCGCACCGATAGTGGTCGACAACGTTCCAGCGCCAAGGTTCGCTGCCACCATGGCCGCACCGTCGCCGGGCCAATACACACGGAATCGGTTCACACCAGGAATGGGGCTATCCACTGACAACCCGTACCCGGAGGCCACGGGAATCGCGCTGGGTGTCAACGTCTGGTTTACGCCATCCACAGACAGCGCTGCTGAAGCAGAATCAAAGCTCAGGTCCGAGGCCTTCGCGATCGTTTCTAGGTATGACGCTACGTAAGTCGAGCCGTCGGGGCGGGTAAACGCATCTTGGAAGAGCTGACCCTCGTCGAGATGCACACGATGCTCGAATACCACTCGCTCGCCCGGCACAACTGCTTGAAGCCCGGCTTGCTCCAGTCCGGCCGGGGTCGTGTCCGCTACGACCAGACATGTGGAGGTGAGCCCCTGCGTGGCAGGGTTGGCATCGGCCAGCGCCTGGCGTTCTGGTAGTGACAACACTGCACTGACGACCGCAATCGTCAGGACAACTGCTGAGATGCGCCGCGGAAACTTTTCTGTCATTCATCACCATCGGCACTGCCGTCCGAACCTTGAGAGGCTGGGCAGTTCATCCCAAAGGCGTTAATGAGGCGTTAGGGCGGCGCAAAGGAGCCCAAGCATGACCATGAGGAGTCGGGGCGCTAGGTGAAGGGTGTCGCATGCAATGTCGGAGATGTGACACACTTTGTCCACACCGACCAAGGGGGCTTCGATGTCGTCCTATTTCCGCCGCGCCGCAATTGCTGGCGTTTCATTCGCTCTTCTCACAGGCGCTGCCTGCGCGAAGGATAGTGATTCGAAGGCATCCACCAAGGACGAGACGAGTTCTGAATCCTCGACAGTCTTGAATGTCCCCAAGGACTACAAAACGATTCAGGCAGCGGTTGACGCGTCCGAAGAAGGTTCGCTGATCCTGATTGACGAGGGAACCTACAAAGAAGCTGTCGACGTTGCGGGCAAGCCAAATATCACCATTCGCGGAGTCGATCGCAACAAGGTCATCCTCGATGGCGAGTTCAAGCTTGAGAACGGAATCCGAGTACTGGAAACCGATGGGGTCGTTCTAGAGAACATGACGGCGCGGAACTACCTCTCAAACGGATTCTTCTTCACCGGGTCTGACTATTACCGAGGCTCCTACCTCACGGCCTACCGCAACGGCGACTATGGCCTGTATTCGTTCGACGCCTACCACGGCCAATGGGACAACAGTCTTGGGTGGGGCAGCCCCGACGCTGGTATCTACATTGGCGAGTGCTACAAGTGCGACGCAGTCATCGACAACATCGATTCGCAGTACAACGGTCTTGGTTACTCAGGAACCAACTCGGGTGGCGATCTCTATATCGTCAACTCACTGTTCGCGAACAACCGGGCCGGAGTTGTGCCGAACTCGGGTTCATATGAGTTGTGCTACCCAAGCCGCGATACCACCATCGTGGGCAACATCGTCCATGACAATAACTACATGGATGGAGACGGAATCGACGTCTCGCTGCTCGCTCAAGGAAATGGGATTCTGGCCGCTGGGGCTGTGCGGGCAACCATCGAGCGCAACTTGGTCTACAACCACGAACTTACAGGAATCGGTCTGGTGCCATTCCCCGAGGAAGACGCCAACGACCTCGCACCAACGCATGACAAATGGGATCAACCCTGTTCCGAAACTCACGATTTGCCAGTACCTGAAATTCCAGCAGATCAGTGCAAGGACGTTCCCGGACTCCTGAAGGGCTG
>DORQ01000166.1:6177-6324 GCA_003514205.1 Acidimicrobiaceae bacterium | reverse complement strand
TGGCTGGGCTGGCACTGGCTGGGCTGGCGCTGGCTGATCGCCGAGCTTTCGCTGCATCTCCTTCCACGGAATATCTGGATTGCTGAACCCCATCCCGCAACCCTACCGAACAACTGTTCGATATGCGATTCACCGCTCCTCGCCGAG
>DORQ01000166.1:2215-5892 GCA_003514205.1 Acidimicrobiaceae bacterium | reverse complement strand
TTGAGCGACAAGTACTTCCGCCAAGGTGGAATGCAGGACAGTGCCCTCTCAGGGCGCATGGGTTCGGCTGCCACTTCGTTCGGAGGCGCAAACACCGAATCGGCTCGCACGATGAGCTTCGGAGGCGTCGCATCCGCAACTGGGTTCATGCTGATGTTCGTCATCGTTGGCGCCTGGTTCGGCTGGGGTCGTGTGCTCGAAACGCGTGGCCTCGACTCACTGGGCCGAACCCTCGTCTCGACCTCCATGCCCACGGGCTGGCTCATCGGCTCGGGGCTCACCGGGTTTGTACTCGTACTGATCTGCACCTTCCGCCCGCCGCTCGCTCGGTTCTTGGCAATTCCCTACTCCATTGCCGAGGGCATATTCCTGGGAATCATCACCCACATGTACGACGCTCAGACCAACGGAATCGCGTTGCAGGCGGTCATTGCCACCCTTGCGGTCTTCCTCGTGATGTTGGCCATGTACGGCCTCCGGATCCTGCGTGTAACACCCAAGATGTTCAAAGCTGTCACCGCTGCCACTCTCGGAATTGCGGCGATGTACCTCGTTGGATTCGTTGCCTCCCTGTTCGGAGCCGACTTCCGCTTCTGGAATGACGCCTCCCCGCTCGGCATCGGAATCAGCTTGGTGATTGTCGGTGTTGCCGCCTTCAACTTGCTGTTGGACTTCGACTTCATTGAGCGAGGCGTGGCAAATCGAGCCCCGGCACACATGGAGTGGTTCGCGGCCCTTGGCCTGATCGTGACCATCGTGTGGCTCTACTTGGAGATGCTCCGTCTCTTGAGCAAGCTCAACCGCCGCTAGACACTGCAACGCTGCAACGCCGCCCACTATGAGCCTCACGATTTCCACAGAGACCCTTGAGCGGTACCTCCGCTTCCCGCTTCAGCAGATGGCAGTACAGGCTGGCCGTCTTGACGATGAGCAGGTCAATCAGCGCCCCGCAGGCGAGTCCACCAACTCAGTGGCGGTGCTCATCACTCACACCTGTGCCGTAGTCGATTTCTGGCTCGGCCATGTGGGACGCGGACTGCCAAGCGAGCGCGATCGAGACAGCGAGTTCGACACGCATGCCACGGTTGCTCAACTCCAAGAGTTGGTCGCAGCCACGATCAGCCGCCTGAAGGAGCACGCCGAGGCCTTCGCTTCAGGCGCAACGGTGATGACCAGCGAGATCCGGGAGTTTCTCCCTGAGGGCGACACCACCGACGGATCGCTGTACCTCCACGTGGTTGAAGAGGTCTTTCAACACCTCGGACACATCGACCTCAGTATCGACGCGATCCTGTCCTAGCCAGTGGATTCCCAGCGCTCTGCCCTAGTGGCGCTCCGTCTTCCCAGCAGCGCTCGGCCCTAGTTCTACAGGTCGTCTTCATCAATCGCTGGAAGTTCTACGACAAAGGACGCGCCGCCAAGCTCTGAAGTCTCGATAAAGACCCTGCCACCATGAGTCTCCACGATCCGGCGGGTCAACGCGAGTCCCAGACCAGAACCTCCCGCGTCGCGTGAACGCCCTTCCTGCAGTCGGGTGAAGCGTTCAAAGACCTTCTCACGTTGATCGATCGGAATCCCCGGGCCGTCGTCCTCTGCGGTGAATCGAACTGTGCGACCCCGAGTGTTGAGCGAAACCTTGATCTGTGTGGAGGCGTGCCGGGCTGCGTTATCAATGAGATTTCGGACCACCGAGGTGAGTTCGTCGCGAACTCCGATCACTCTTCCGGCCAATACCTCTGACCGATTGATGGAAACTCGGAAGGAACGAATGAGTTGATCGTGAACTATCTCGTCGAGATCCACTTCAGAGGTGGGACGGCGAACCCCCTCCTCCAAGCGGCTCAGTGCTAGGAGGTTGTCCACCAAGGCACCGAGACGCTCGTCCTCGGCCAGCACCGTCTGCCCAACTTCGGTCCAATTCGTGGACTCGGGTCGCAACAGTGCTGTCTCGAGCTGAGCGCGAATTGATGTCACCGGGGAGCGAAGTTCGTGGCTCGCGTCAGACATGAATCTCCGCTGCGCATCCGCAGCGCTCTCCAAGCGATCCAACATCGCATTCATGGTTCTGGCGAGATCCGCTATCTCATCCTCTGTTTCTGGTTCAGGGACCCGTTGATCCAGTGTTGAGCCCGTGATCTCCTGAACGCGTCCCGTGATCGCGGACACCGGACGCAAGGCCCGGCCAGTCATGAACCAGGCAAGTAGTGCCACCGCCCCAACCATCGAAGGCACAGCAAACACGAGGGAGTTCGCCACGCGATCCACAGTTCGGCGAATCGGTTCGAGCGAGCTCGCCACACTGAGTGTCATGGGACCCTGAGGTGACTGGACATTGACTTGGCTCACCACATACTGCTCGGAATCAATCCGTGAGGGCAGCACTTTTCCGAACAGCGGAACGGCCTCACCACTGAAGAACCGTCGCAGTCGGTCAAACAAGCCATTCGCCGAGGCCACCGATGCGCTCCCAGGGCCTTGTACGTAGACAAAGGATTGGGTCAGGGTGTCGCGAACTGCGTCCTCCTGGACAGCGTCTCCAAGACTCACAGAGAGCTGAGAAGGATCGTTCAGGAGAGCAGGATCGACCACGCTAGAGGACAACACCCGCGCCAACGCCTTCGCCACATCGTCATTGCGAGTTTGTACATCGCTGACTAGGGCACCCTCGACCTGCTGGACCAATCCGTACGCTGCGGCGCACAGTGCTCCCGCGAAAATCAGTGAGACGGTAACGGTGAGCCGAACTCGAACCGAATCAATAAACCAGCGCACCGGGAACCTCAACGTCGATCACAGACTCGTTCACCCCGTCAGTCTGGCCGATCCTCAGCTGATCCGCTGCACCGTGTCGGGAATTCGGTCTGTGGACGCTCACAGCCAGAATTCCGCTCGAATAGATCAACTGTGGCCTTTCGCCCTCCTCCAAGCCACCTCAAGCTATGAGAACATACGCATACAAGGTACACTCACGCATCTTTGCATCAAACTAAGATGCTATGATGTCTCTGTGAAACCCCACACGATGCGTACAACGATCACCATCTCAGAACAGTTGTACTGCGATGCCAAGGCGCACGCGGCGCAAACTTCTCGGACTGTCAGTGCTGTTATCGAGGACGCTGTTCGAGAAGCGTTGCACCCGAAACCGGTCGACCAGATAGTGCCGCGAGAACTACCAGTGTTCGGTGGCAGCGGTGTGCTACCCGGCGTGGAACTCTCCAGTATCGCGTCGCTTCGCGATTTGATGGACGCAGATACGGCTGTCGATGCGCTGCGTTGACGTCAACATCTTGATCTCTGCGCACCGGCCAGAGTCTCCCAATCATGAGGCGTACCGGGCGTGGCTTGACGAAGCCCGGCTCGGCGCAGAACCACTTGGGTTGTCGAGCACGGTGTCGAGCGGGTTCCTGCGAATCGTCACGCATCCCAAAATCTTCAAGGAACCCACACCGCTGGAAGTGGCGATCGACTTCGTCGAAGCCCTTCGCAGTTCGGTCGCTGTCGTCGATATGGCACCTCGAGATCGCCATTGGCAGATCTTCCTTGATCTCTGTCGGGAGATCGGAGCCACGGGCAACCACGTTCCTGACGCATTCCTGGCAGCCAAGTGCATTGAACAGGGCGCCACTTGGGTAAGCGCTGATCGTGGGTTTGGGGGTTACCCCAGTCTGCGGTGG
>DORQ01000166.1:0-2030 GCA_003514205.1 Acidimicrobiaceae bacterium | reverse complement strand
CCTATGCAGGAGGCCCTATGCAGGAACTCCGATGCGGTATCCCTCACCGCGGATGGTCTCAAGATCAGACCTACCAAATGGGCGATCAATCTTTCGTCGCAAGTAGCCGACATAGACCTCAACCACGTTTGGATCACCCTCGAAGTCGTCGCCCCACACACGGTCGAGCAGGTCCGACTTGGCGACGATCTCACCGGGATGACGCAGCAGAGCCTCAAGCAACGCGAACTCGCGCGGGGAGAGGGGAATCTCTATCTCATCTCGACGAACTTTTCGCGACACTGGATCGAGTGCCAGGTTTTCGAAAACGAGTGGCTGAAGGTTGATATCAGAACGGCGTCGTTGCAGCGCCCGCAAGCGAGCCACCAGCACGACAAAGCTGAACGGTTTGGACAAGAAATCATCAGCGCCAGTGTCGAGTGCTTCGGCCTCGTCATACTCGCCATCCTTGGCAGTCAGCATGATGATCGGTGTCCACACCTCCTCGGCGCGAAGGGTACGGCACACCTTGTAGCCGTTCATGCTGGGCAGCATGATGTCGAGCACGATGGCATCGAAACGCCCCGACCTTGCGGCCTCAAGACCCTCAAGGCCGTCGTGGGACACCTCGACCTCAAAGCCTTCCGCTCCCAGTCCCCGCGCAAGCGCTTGGGCCAGCGCAACCTCGTCCTCAATCACAAGTACTTTCACAGCACCATTCTGGCGGACAAACGCCTCTTCTGCCCCACCATCGCCACAGGAAGATCTGTGGTGGCTCACAGACGTTCATGGGCGGCCGCCTAAAGCTTCAGTCGTAGCTCGCTTCATACCACCACCGCTGCGATTCCAAGGCTAGGAGAACCGCCTCTCCCGTTTCGGTTTGGATTTGAAACCGTGCCCGCCGTCGGTGGCTGGTTGCATCCCACCATCGCTCATCGGAAAGCCATGGCCCAGCCCAGCACACAACCCGCTGCCAGGGCCCGGAATCCAATGAGACTTTCGCTGGGATACCACTGATCGCCCCTCGGCGATTCACCCGAATCATCGCACCATCAGCCGCGTGTAGTTCCGCGCTGCGGAGCTGCTCCCACACCAGCGCCGGCGGCGGATCTGGAAGCCGCCCTGGCCACGGCTCGACGCCTGGATCGCTCAGATCAAGGGTTTCGTCCTCAGCTAAGGGCACCGTATCAATGCCGACCAGCCGATACTGCTCCCCCGGTGCCCGCGCTCCCCGCCATTCAGCCACCTTGACCGAATCGCTCCCTAGGAGTCCTTGCACCCGAGCGATTCCGCGGCGAGCACGCACCGAAGAAGCATCCGCACCACCCCAAAATCCCATCTGCCGGCCAGCATCAGGTGCCACTTCGATAGGCCGCAACCGCAACGAGGCAATGGACCCAGCCCCGCGAGAACTACGCCCCTGGGTGTAGGTCAGCCACCCATCGAGTTGCCAACGAACACGCTGCGCTACTGCAGCGGAGCTCAACGCCCCCTCATGACGCCAACGCCGCTGGATCACTTCACCCCCAACAGTGACTCCTTCAATCAAGATGGCCAAAGCTGCCAGGCCGCGTTGCTGAAGCCGCTCGTGCAGTTCATCGGCAAGGCCTTTCGCAACGAAGGCTGCCTCATCGACTCGCTCCAATGGCGATTCGAACTCTTGATGCACTTCTAGATCTGGGGGTGGCTGTTCTAGTTGCGGAGGACGTTCATCCCAACCACACGAGAGTCGATGGGCTCGCGCTCCTTCAGCACCAAATCGCCCGAGAACATCCGCTGGGTCGAGCCCTGCGAAATCCCCCAATGCGGCTAGTCCGAGGCGCACCAACACATCGGTGAGTTCCCCTTTTCCTAAGGTGTGAATTGGAAGTGGAGCCAAGAATTCGGGGCTGGTTCCCGGCGGGATAACCAGTGCTCCCCCAGCACCGGACGGCTGAGCGCCAGAGGGCTGAGCGCCAGAGGGCTGAGCACCGGGCTGAGCACGGCCCGCTTGGCGAGCCGCAAGGGTGGCCGCAAAGACCCCGTCGGCCACCCCGACCCCAACAGCAGGC
>DORQ01000176.1 GCA_003514205.1 Acidimicrobiaceae bacterium | reverse complement strand
ACGATGAACCGAAGTCGGCCAGAGCGCCGCCCCTCTCTCACCAGATTATCGAGACCGTCCTCAAGAATTGGAACCTCACCGTTGTTGAGTGCGGCGACCTTCTTCTCGTCGATGTCTGCACACACGACGTCATGGCCCATATGCGCCAAGCACGCGCCAGTGGTCAAGCCGACGTAGCCGGTTCCGATTACAGCAATTTTGCTACCCATAACTCCCTCAAATGCACCGTGCCGTCAACCACATTGGGTGGACTTCTCCGCGTTGAACGGGAGCACTCCAATCGCTGTGGTTGTCGGTATCTCTGACACCACGATAGAGGTTGATGTGGAAATTCCAGGCACTGAGCTTGTGGTTGTTACAGATCCCGTCGGTTTCACGGGAATCGTGGTTGTCTTCGAAGCAGATCCAGCCACGGTAGTCGTGGTCGTGGAGGTGGTTGTTGAGGTTGTCTTTGGTGTGCGGTCTGGGGGGAACGTTGGCGTGGGAATCGACTCGATTGGTACCGGGGTCTGTTCGATACCAGCCACATCTGAGCCGATCTCGATCTCGATGTTGCGGCCTGGGAGATCCTGTTGAAACACAAACTTGGGTTCCACCTTGAGGTAGGAGGCGACGAGTCGTGCGCTTCCCCGACCACGAAGGCCAAACTTGATGACCGTTTGCCGAACTGTTGCAGTTGACCCACCAGTTGCGTCAAAGCCAAGCGATTCGAACTGTGATGCGAACGTCGCTGATTGTTGGCCCCTCACGGAGACGATGACATCGCGAGGCTCCAGTTCGTCATCGTTCTTGATTCCGCGGAACACATCGAGCAGCCCTTCTGCCTCCGCCCACAGAACCTCTTGGTAGGAGTTGTCGCTGTCACCCGCGGTCTTGGTTGGCAGCTGATTGCCCACCAGCTCCTCAACCGGGAAGGTTTGGAATTGGTTCAGCAACCGCCGAACTTGACCAATATCGAGCTCTGAATCGGTGGTGACTGCAGCGAGGCCAGCGTTGATGAGCCCAAGCGCCGTCGAGGGGTTCCGGAGACCTTGATCGATTGCCTTCTGGGCAACGCTCTTCATGAACTCCTGCTGGCGACTAATTCGGCCAAGGTCCGAGGATGGATCGGTGGTCCACTTGCCATTCTTTACGTAGGTATCGCCCGTTTGGTACCGGAAATGCCTGGATCGCACATAGGCGAGCGCTTGAACGGGGTCCACCTTGATGCAGCCGGTTTGGATGAGCCACAACCCTGTCTGACGGTCGCTAATCGGGTGTTCGTTGTACACCGGGATCGAACCCAGCACCTCGACGAGACCGCGGAACCCTGCGAAGTCGACCTCAACGAAATTGTCGATCGATATCCCGAAGTTGTGTTTGATCGTTGCGATCAGGTCGGCTGCACCTCCTGATCCGCCATAGGCCGAGTTGATTTTGGACTTCGAGTACTCAGGAGCGACCTCGACGTAGCTATCTCTCGGAATTGACATCAAGGAGGCTGTGTTCTGTTTGGGGTCAACTCTCAGAACCATGATGACATCGGCGAGGTGTTCGCTTTTTCGCCCCTTGAGCACCGGGTCGTTTTTGCCAAGGCCTGATGAACTGTCGGTACCCACAAGCAAGATATTTCGGGCCGCATCCACCTCATCTGTGGCCCGACCTGTGGAGCCGATCACCACAGTGTTGAGCTGGCTCGCCTTCTGGCGTGCAAGCCCAAATCCACCGGCCGCGACGAGCGCCGCAAGTGCGACAAGAATATTGAACGTGATGAGGAGGCGTTGTGGCCAGGACCGTCGGCCGCGACTGGAGGAACGAGCGCGCATGGGGCGGACAATAACAGTGCGACAGGTCAGGCGGGTCGCGTTGAGTCGATAGTGTCTCTGTTCGTGACGAAGCACGACCGATCAACTGCACGTGCTGTTGTGGGCAATCGGCTGTGCACCGATCTCATCGATGTCACCAACGATCTGAGCGCGCTGGATTCCTCCGGTTTTTGGGCAGTGCTGCTTCCGTACAATGGCCTCCCGCTTTGCGCGAGGTTCGCCACCGTGCGCCCAGCGATTCCGTGGACTGGGCGCCCTTGGGTCGGGCCAGACATCGACACCTGGGAAACCAGCCTGAATGAGGCCGAGTTTGGCGCTGGAGTCGACTCGATCCGCGCCTCGATTGCGGCTGGCGATGTGTACCAGGTCAATCTGACGAGAAGAATGAGTGCGTCGCTGGCGAGTTGCGACACTCCTCGCATCGAGGCGCTCGGGGCAGCGCTGGCCCAAGGAAACCCAGCTCCGTTCAGTGCCGTGGTCTCGCTGCCAACCCATGGGATTGCTGTTGCATCAGCCTCGCCGGAACGGTTCTTGGCGCGCGAGGGTTCCAGAATCTGGTCGAGCCCGATCAAAGGGACCGCAGCCTCTCCCGACGGCTTCTCAGCGAAAGACCACGCAGAGAACGTCATGATCGTCGACCTCGTCCGCAACGATCTTGGCCGCGTCTGTGAATGGGGATCGGTGCGAGTTCCAGAGCTACTCCACGTCGAACCGCACCCGGGGCTGTTTCACCTTGTCTCCACCGTTGAAGGAACGTTGCGACCTGGGCTGGGCTGGGCTGAGGCGATTTCGGCGACCTTCCCACCAGGTTCGGTGACCGGAGCGCCGAAGATCTCTGCCTGTTCCATCATCGACGTACTTGAGCCGGTCCCCCGGGAGATCTACTGCGGAGCCATTGGATGGGTGGATGCCGACCGAGTACGCGGCGACCTCAACGTGGCCATTCGGACGTTTTGGATCGAGGAGAACACCCTGAATTTCGGCACTGGGGGTGCCATCACCTGGGACTCCACACCATTGGGCGAGTGGCGCGAGACTGAACTCAAGGCGAAACGACTGATCGGCCTCGCTTCTGCCATCCAGAGAACCTCCCACGTAGAACCATGACCACCGCTCCACAGCTTCCAGTGCCCACTCCACAGCGACCAACACCGGTATGGATTCACGACCGGCTTGTGGAAGCTGGCGAGGCCACGCTGGCCTATGACGACCATGGCATCACCGTTGGCGACGGGGTGTTCGAAACCATCAAGTTCGAGGAGCGAGGGGTATTCGCGCTCACCCAACACCTGGAACGACTCGGCCAGTCTGCCCGAACCATGGAGATTCCGCTCCCAGAGGAGGCGAGAATCCGCGACGCAGTGAGCGCTGTGACTCAGTCGTTTTGGGCCGAGAGTGACTCATCGACGGGCTTTCTACGGATCACCCTCACGGCAGGGCCTGGCCCCCTCGGAACTCCACGCGGCGAACTTACCCCGACGCTGATTGTCGCCGTCCGACCCGGCACCATTCGTCTCGAACCCACAGCAGTTCACCTCACTACTTGGACCCGAAATGAGCGCTCGGCTCTCGCAGGAGTGAAATCGACGTCCTATGGCGAGAACGTCATAGCGCTCCTCGACGCCACTCGACACGGGTGCAGCGAAGCGATTTTCGCTAACACATCCGGGGAACTCTGCGAAGGAACTGGTTCGAATGTGTTCGTGGCGATCAGCGACACATTGGTTACCCCTCCGCTGAGTTCCGGCTGCCTTGCTGGGGTTACTCGGCAATTGCTCCTCGATGCAGGCGTGGGCATCGAGCGAAGCATCGCTGTCAGCGAGCTGTCGGAGTGCACCGAGATGTTCCTGGTCTCGACTGGGCGAGAAGTCCAACCAGTACTGCGTTGTGATGCTGTCCAGTTCCCGTTCGCACCGGGACCGTTCACTTCATCGGCGCGAGCAACCTGGCTGAACGACATTGTGGCTGATCCGTCGTTGTATTCCTGAGCGCAGAAAAACGCCGAGAGATACCGAGGCGCGAACGCCTTACTTCGGAGAGATCTCGATTCGACAGTGATGCACGTCTCCCACGTCTACCACGGTGCGAACCCCGTCGCAGTCGACCTCAAGGCGACCTTGGGGGGTGACTCCAACGGCGAGACCCACTAGCTCCGAATTCACCATTTCCACCCGAACCTGCTTGCCAATTGTGGCGAGCAATCGGGAATACTCGTCGAGCAAGACTGGGCGAAGGTGCTCCGCTTCAGCTTGGCCGAGTCTGAGTTCGAAACTCGACAGGATTGCCCCGAGCAACCCCGATCGGGGCACTGGTCTGCCGAGTGCAGCACGCAAGGTGGACATTGTGGCTGCGAGCTCCTCTGGAATCTCCCCGACCCAGTCCAGGTTGATGCCAATACCCACCACCACACGAGCATCGCCGTCAACAAGTACCAATTCAG
Organism: Acidimicrobiaceae bacterium; assembly: GCA_003514205.1. Taxonomy (GTDB): domain Bacteria; phylum Actinomycetota; class Acidimicrobiia; order Acidimicrobiales; family Microtrichaceae; genus UBA11034. The sequence goes on along the minus strand of DORQ01000176.1, from coordinate 5,088 downwards.
CAAGTATGCCTGCGAGTTTCCTGATCGATCCGTCCTGCGGGTCCTCAATGATGATGTCGTTGGGCCACTTCAGGCGCGGGGCCCAGCTCAACAGTTCCTCACACGCATCGCAGACTGACACCGCCAAGGCAATCGTCACGAGTCCGATGTCGTTGGGTTCCAGTGCGGGGTCCACGAGTATCGAAAACAGCAGCGAGTTGCCGCGTTCGGCCTCCCATCGGCGTTCTCGGCGACCCTTGCCTGCCGTCTGAAAATCGGCACCGAGGACCGACTCCCCCACGCCGGCCCGCGCCCGTTCAGCCAGCGCAACGTTGGTCGAACCGATCTCCGGGAGCCACTCGATCTCAGAAAATCTGAAGATTTTGTGATTTGACTTGGCATCACCTAGGTCCACTCGGCCACCATAGAGCGTGTTTTCAAAAGTACTCATCGCAAACCGCGGGGAAATTGCCGTTCGAGTTATTCGAGCCTGCAAGGAACTCGGTATTCCCACCGTGGCTGTCTATTCCGAGCTCGATCGCGAAGCATTGCATGTGCGGCTCGCCGATGAAGCCTTCGCCCTAGGCGGCAAGACGGCTGCCGAGTCCTACATCGACTCAGCCAAGCTCCTCGACGTCATCAAGAAGTCGGGCGCGGATGCCGTTCACCCTGGGTATGGGTTTTTCAGCGAAAACAGCGATTTCGCCAAGCTGATTACCGATATGGGCGTCAAGTTCATCGGACCCCGGCCCGAAGCGATCGACGTCATGGGTGACAAGATCTCGGCCCGTCTAGCGGCGGAAAAGGTTGGAGTTCACGGAGTCCCTGGCACGACCGACCTCATCACTGACCCAGCTCAAATCGTGGCATTTGGCGAGAAGTTCGGGTACCCCATCGCCATCAAGGCCGCGTATGGCGGCGGCGGCCGGGGAATGAAGGTCGTAGAGAATGCGGAGGCCGCACCGGCAGCGTTTGAGTCGGCCCAACGTGAGGCACTCGCCTACTTCGGTCGCGATGAGTGCTACATGGAGCGTTACCTTTTGAAGCCTCGGCACGTCGAAGTTCAGCTCATCGCCGACGAACATGGAAACTGCGTCTACGTCGGCACCCGGGACTGTTCGGCGCAACGACGACACCAGAAGCTCATCGAGGAGGCCCCCGCAGCAGACATTCCAGCGGAGATTCTCGCCGCAATGGGCGCCGATGCCGTCAAGGTCGCTCAGGGGTGCGATTACGTCAACGCCGGCACCGTTGAGTTTCTCTACGAGGATGGCGGCTACTACTACCTCGAGATGAACACGCGTCTTCAGGTTGAGCACTGCGTCTCAGAACTGGTCTCCGGTATCGACCTCGTCGAAATGCAACTCCGAGTGGCTGCGGGTGAACCGCTCCCCTTCACCCAAGAAGACATCGAGATTTCCGGCCATGCCATCGAGGTCAGGATCAACGCCGAAGACGTTGCTGGCGGTCGGTTCCTTCCCTCCCCTGGCCCGCTCACGGCCCTCAAAGTCGCCTCCGGCTTCGGTGTCCGCTGGGACGGGGGATACGAGGCAGGCGACGAGATCAGCCAGTACTACGACAACTTGGTCGGCAAACTCTGTGTCTGGGGCAAGGATCGGGCCACAGCGATTGCTCGAACCATTCGGGCGCTTGAGGAGATGGTTGTCGAGGGCGTCGCAACCACCATGCCCGCTGACCTCGCGATCCTCCGACACCCTGATTTCCAGGCCTTCGAGCACTCCACCAAGTGGGTGGAGTCAGTTCTTGACCTCACAGGTGTCACATCGAAGCCAACCGGGGCAACAACTGGCCCAGACGGGGAGCCGACCGTTCGGCGCGACCTCGATCTGGAAGTCAACGGGAAGAAGTTCTCGGTGTCGATGTGGGTGCCTGAATCAGCGAGCGCACCAGCGGCCACAACTGGCGCAAAGCCAAAAGCGGCCCGCCCCGGTCGGTCGGGCACAGCTGTACAGGCCGGCTCGGGAACCATCACCGTGCCAATGCAAGGCACCATCGTTAAAGTCATGGTGGCTCAAGGCGATGAGATCGAAGAAGGTGCGACCATCTGCGTGCTTGAAGCAATGAAGATGGAAAACGCCATCACCGCTGACAAAGCTGGAACTGTGACCACCCTGAACGTTGAGCCAGGCCAATCAGTTGGATCAGGCGACGTCGTGGCGGTCATCAGTTAGTCTGCGGTCTCCCCGACCAAAGGACAGACCGTGACAAAAATTTCCTCTCAGGTGAAACCACTTGGGAACAGACTCCGCGGAAAGCTTGCTCGGACAATCGCCCCGCCTTCCCCTGTTGCCCCTCCTTCCCCCGTTGCCCCAGCTGCTGGTGGACGGTTTGGACCAATCTCCTCGGCAGTCATTGCAGTCCCCGATGATGTCATGCGCGATATCGAGCGGACCTCCCTCAATCGTTTGTGCACCACCTCAGATTGGGAGGCCCACGGGCCGCTGTCCCAGGTGATGAACGAACTCAATGACTCGGTCTGCATTCATCGGAAGTCGTGGGAGTACGCGCTGTGCATTCTCGGCCTCAGACAACTCGGAGAGTACGGAGAAACCTCGAAGGCAATCGCCGTCGGGGCAGGATATGAGCGTCCACTCTTTCACTACGCGAACGAGATCCAACTCATGGTGGCCACGGACCTCTATGACAACCCCGATCACGAAGGCCAACCGGCGATGCTCACGTCGCCGGAAACGTTCGCCCCATTTGAATACCGAGAGGACCACCTGAACGTTCTGCGGATGTCGGGTGATCAACTCGATTTCCCAGATTGCGAGTTCGACTTCGCATTTTGCCTTTCTTCAATCGAACACTTCGGCAGTCGCGAAACGCAACGCAAAAGCCTCGCGGAGATGCGACGAGTACTGAAACCAGGGGGCATCGCCGCGATCGCCACTGAACTCATTCTCAACGACGGAACTCACGATGAGTACTACACCTATGCCGAACTGGAGGAGATGTTCCTCAAAGCCCCCGGGTTCGAGTTAGTTGGGGGTGACCTCGATCTGAGAATCCAGCAGTCGCTGCTCGACTATCCCGTGGAGCTTGATCGGCACCGCAACACGAATGCTTCTCCTCATATCACCCTCTACACCGAAGGTTGCCTCATCACGTCAGTGATGTTGTTTCTCAGGCGAACCGTCGACTAAGCAAAAGGGCCGCCGATCGAACCAGCGATGTGGTCATCTCTGCTGGAGCGTCTACCGCGACCGAAGCAGAATCGTGCCAGCAACACGGTCGTGGAGGCCGCGCCCAATCGGATCGAACACCGCCGAGGCAAACACAGAGGTGGAGTAGAGCTGCGCCAATGAGCTCAACCAACTCGCAACTTTGCCGAGCGCGAAAAAGTCAAGGAGGTTAGGCGTCAGCGTGCGAAGCACACATTGGTAGACCTTTGGATGGTCACCGTCAACGAATCGCACGACCCGCAGTCCGAGCAATGCCTTGCCAGGAGTCGATCCCCAGAGGCTGAGAAAGGTTGCCTCGTACAGCGCAGCAACACACAGCAGCAGGAGCGAGGATCGCACGTCAGGGTTGAACTCCATTGAGCCATCAGGGTCAATCACTATCGTCGGCCAAATGATTGCCATCATTGGAATGGCGAGGATCAACTGATCGACGATTCGAGCTCCCGCTCGCACCCACAGGATTGGCACCGAGCCCTCGCCGACCGTTGGAAGGTCATCGCGGGACCGCGGAATCGCTGCCGGATACGGAAGCCGTTGCGATCTGGGGTTTGTCAGATTCAATCCCACCGTTGCGCCTACTCGGCAGCTTCCATCAACGCCTCAGACAAGGCTGGATGAACGAGCAGGCTTTCGGCGAGGTCTGACACTCTGAGCCCAGCGGTTACAGCGACTGCGATAACCGATATCAGTTCAGCGGCGTGACGCCCAACAATGGAGCCTCCAAGGATCACTCCTGTGGCCGGATCGCTCACCAGCTTCACAAACCCACGGGAGTCGTTGTTAATCAGCGCCTTCGCCGTGGTTGCGAACGGGACCTTCGTCACCCGCACCTTCCGCCCTTCAGCAAAGGCATCGGCCTCTGCCAATCCAACATCGGCAATCTCAGGTTCGGTGAAGATCGCTGATGCTGCCTTGTCATAATCGAGATGGCGATGTTCGATGACGTGAAGACCCATGACATGTTCTGCGATCTTTCGGCCCTGCATCGATGCAACAGAGCTGAGGGGCAGCTTCCCCGAAATGTCTCCGGCGAAGTAGATGTTGGGAACGGAGGAGCGAAGGTGGTGATCGAGGCCCGTGGCGTAGCCACCGTCGAGCGTGATCCCCAAGTCCTCAAGTCCGAGGTCCTCCGTGTTGGGGATCGAACCAATCGCGAAAAGTGCATGTGAACCTTCGGCAACCCGACCATCGTCGCAGATCACTTTGACTCCGGTTTCGGTTCGCTCAACTCCTGTCGCTCGTGCGCCCTTGAGAAGCTTGACTCCTCGTCGCACAAAGTCCGCCTCAAGGACAGCAGCCACTTCGGGGTCCTTCTGTGGCAGGACCTGCTGGCGACTCACCACCAACGTGACCTTGGAGCCAAGGGACAGGAACATGTGCACAAACTCAACGCCGGTGACACCCGAGCCGATCACCACGAGATGCTCAGGAAGCTCCTTGGGCGGGTAGGCGTCGCGGGTGGTGAGAATCCGATCGCCATCTACGACGGCGAAATCAGGGATGCGTGGGCGCGAACCTGTGGAAACAAGAATCGCGTCAGCGTCAAGGGTCTCCTCACCGTCTGCAGTGGTGGCGAGTACTTGGTGTGGGCTGAGGATTTTTCCGCTGCCGTTGATGATCCGAACAGACTGGCTGTCGAGCAGTCGTCTTCCGCTCCGCTCAAGTTGACCGACGATCCCTTCGATTCGCGACCGGAGCGCCAGGAGGTCAACCTGCGCTGATGCCGCGGACAGGCCCATGGAGCTGGCATCGCCAATATCTCCAATTGCAGCGCCAGTAGCGATCATGGCTTTGGATGGAATGCAGTCCCACAGATGGGCGGCGCCGCCGATGACGTCGCGCTCGATGACCGTGACCTCCGCACCAAGCCGTGCTGCACCCGTTGCCGCCTGAGTGCCGGCCG
>DORQ01000336.1:4512-5348 GCA_003514205.1 Acidimicrobiaceae bacterium | reverse complement strand
GACCCGGCAGTCGACCCTGCAGCTGGGCCCGCATCTGGCCCCGCAGCTGGCCCGACGGCCCCTCCCGAAGGTCCCAACAGTTTTGATGCCGCTGCGTCCTTTGGGAGTGTGCTGCCGCCGAATACCGGACAGCCAGTAGGACCAACTGAGCCCACCGATGGCACTCAAACCGGCATTCGCCACAGGCTCTCTGGACGGAGGGCTGCGCTGGCAGGTGTTGGAGCGGGACTCCTCGTGGGCGCTGCACTCGGAGTCGCTGGGTATGCGATTGCAGATGACGATCATCGGGAACCAATGTTCAGCGAGCATCAGATGGGGCGTGGTGGAGGACAGGTTGATCCCGGCGATGGTTGGTCTGCTCAGCCCGGTGGCCGACCCAGGAAGGGTGGCCCAACAGACCAGCACGATGGTCGAAACGCACCTCGCAGCGGCGGGGCAAACACAGGCGCCAGAACTCAAAGTGGTGGCAGCTGATGGCAGCGAGCGCTCCCAGCAGTGAGCGTCGGCCCTCCGCGAATCGCGCCAGACAAAAAGCCTCGAGACCCCACGTTGCAGCTCGATCCCGCAAGGTTGTCGCGGTCTCCAGCCTCGCGCTGTTCGTCGGGATTGGCGCGACCATTGCCGTGAACGCCACCCAAGCGGTGGCAACGGCGGAGGATTCTGCGACTTCAACTACTTCCACTGTGGTGACTGCAACGAGCACCGCCGTAGTAGCGACAACGAGTAGTCCAGACTGGTCAGCCGCTTCGGTGGAGGCACCGGTTTCGCCCTCGGTACCAGCCTCGCCGCATAGTTCGAGTAGTGGGAGCTAGGGGTATGGCATACGTCGAGCGGAG
>DORQ01000336.1:0-4261 GCA_003514205.1 Acidimicrobiaceae bacterium | reverse complement strand
GGCCAACCATGGCGATCCCTCGACCTGAGCGCCGATACTCAACGGCTCCTGCGTCGAGCCGAGGAAGGAGTGGAGATCACCGAGGGACGGTTTGATCCTTGGATTCTTCCCACAATGCACGCCATCGGTTACTCAGAGTCTCGAAGCTCTCACGAGGGCCCGACTGAGTTCAATCGATCCGAACTCGGCTCGTCTGGTACCGGGATCTCCGACTCCGCCGTAGCTGGAGGTTTCGACCCGGGTGGGCTCGGAAAGGGGTTGGCGGCGGACATCGTGGTCGAAGAGTTCATGGCGGCAGGCGTGAAGGGCGCCCTGATCAACGTCGGCGGTGATCTTCGGGCGGCCGGCGAATCACCTGATGGCGATGGCTGGCGAATCGACATTGAGGATCCGCTGACAGGGCTGTGCAACGCGAGTATCGAGCTCGCCCAAGGAGCAGTTGCGACAAGCACTCCGCTGAAACGCCGATGGCGGTCATCTGATCGAGAGTGCCACCATCTGGTTGATCCTGAGCTCAACCAGAGCTCCTCCTCTCCTGTCGAGGCAGTGACCGTCGTTGCCTCCCAGGCTTGGCAAGCCGAGGTGCTGTGCAAACTCCTCTATCTTGATGGCGGAATCAGCGACATTCCGCTCAGGCTGATTGAGCGTCTCGGATGTGCCGCCCGGGTATGCACTCCAGGACTTGTCTCAACCTCATCGACATGGTCGAGGTTTGCCAGATTTTCCCACTGACGGCTTGCTTCTGAGCCGATACTCTGGCGGCTGAACAGTTCGAGCTTGACTGGCTCGACGTGGGGGAGCGATGCGAAAACTCAGCGGACAGGACGCGGCGTTTCTCTATGGAGAGACCCCAAACTGGCATCTCCATGTCAGCGGATTGATGATCGTCGATGCAGCCAATGCTCCAGAGGGTTGGACCTTTGAACGATTTCGAGAGGTTCTGATCTCCCGCATCCCTGAGGTGCCGCAACTGCGTTGGCGCTATGTCGATGTTCCTTTCGGAATTGATCGACCAAGCTGGGTTGAAGACCCCGACATGAATCCGGATTTCCACATTCGAAGGATTGCGCTTCCTGCTCCTGGAGGCCCGAAGGAACTTGGCGAGGTGGTGGGTCGACTTGTGTCGTACAAACTCGATCGCTCCCGGCCTCTCTGGGAGGCATGGTGTATCGAAGGACTTGAAGGCGGACGGGTCGCGATTCTTCAAAAGATGCACCACGCCATCATCGATGGTGCATCTGGTGCTGGCCTTGCTGAGGTACTGCTCGATTTGGAGCCCACACCTCGGATCTCCGCGACTGCCCTTCGAGATGAAATCATCGAAACTCGAATACCGAGTCAGGTCGAGTTGTTTCTTCGCGGCCTGGCATCTTCGGCGTTCAGGACTCCGATTCGAACCGCGAAGTTCATTCGGCAATCAGGATTCCAGCTGGCTTCAGCGGTGCCTGTGCTTCGGGGAGACCAACCAGTGAGCCTTCCGCTCACTGCCCCTCGGACGGTTTTCAACACTGACCCAACTGCTCGCCGCGAGTTCGCAAGCGCTCGGGTTGAGTTGGCGCGAGTGAAGGCTGTCAAAGATGCCTTCGGTGTGAAGCTCAACGATGTAGTGCTTGCAATGTGTTCCACCGCGCTGCGCAATTACCTCCTCGAACGCGATGCCTTGCCGGCGTCCACCTTGATCGTCTCCTGCCCAATGTCGCTTCGAACCGAAGGGAACAAGGACGCCGTGGGGAACAACCTCGGTTCAATGTTTGCGAGCTTGGCGACTGATGTGGCCGACCCAGCCGAGCGGTTGATGAGGATTCACGAGTCCACGCAGTCCGCGAAGGAAATGCACAAGGCGTTGGCGGCCCACCAAATCATGAGCTTGACGGAGACCACCCCGCCAGGGCTCATCTCGCTGGCAGCCCGCATGTACACGAGCGCAGGATTGGCGTCGAGGACGCCACCGGCCGCGACCGTGGTGGTATCCAACGTGCCTGGCCCCCCGATTCCGCTGTACCTTGCTGGCGGAGAGCTCAAAGCCCTGTATCCAATGGGGCCGTTGCTGATGGGGATGAGCCTGAACATCACGGCGCTCTCCATCATCGATCACCTTGATTTCGGGCTCATGGCTTGTCCCGATGTGGTCGATGAACTCTCGTCTCTCGCTCGGTCTATCCCCGAGGCGTTGGAGGAACTCGAGCAGGCGGCTGAGAAAATGCGTGCGCCAGCCAAGAAAGCCACGCAAGCGAAGACGAAGGCCTCTCCAACGAAGAAGGCTGCGCCAGCTAAGAAGGCTGCGCCAGCTAAGAAGGCTGCGCCAGCGAAGAAGGCTGCGCAAGCAAAGAAAGCTGCGCCAGCAAAGAAGGCTGCGAAGCGCTAGGTGGCTGTTTGGTCCCTGGCTGTTGCTTCCACGTGATGCGCAACGGCGGCCTCGACTGCTTCGTCAATGACGGCCCCAAGTTGTGCGCCACTCATGTGGGTGACATGGCCGCGCTCGACCCAGTGCACGTTCGTGGTGTTCCAATGCGACGCGAGCCGACCGGCTTGAACCACAGGGTCCAGCAACCGGTCGTGCAAGCCTGCGAGCAAGAACAGGCGATTTGGCGGTGTCGCAGGAGAAAAGGAGAGTGGCGATACGACCTGGTGGAGTTGCTTGGAAGCTGTGTGCAGGGTGCTGAACGCATCGCTGTTACGCATTGCCTTTGGCGATTGCCGTCGAAAGAGCTCGGGAAAGTCCACTGCCGGTACGAGACCTACAACGGCGCCAAGGGGTTCTTCGAGCCCAGCCACGACCGCCGCTATGTTTCCGCCCAGCGATAACCCGGTGACGGAGATCCCAACGGGGTTCTGTTGACGAATCCATGCCAGGATCGAACGGGTATCGAATACCGACTGAGCGATTCCATGGATGTTGTCGAGGACGTCGAGCGTCGGGAAGCCGGTTCCTTCGCCATCGAGCGAACGACGCGACGCGTGAAGCGGCAGTAGTGGCATGATCACGTTGCAGCCGAGCTCTTGAAAGAGATGCCGAGCGCGGAACACCTTCTGGTCGACAAGCAGCCGACCTTGCTCAGTGCCGTGAAGGACCAACGCCCAGTGCCGAGCCTTGTTGTCGCGGTGGCGGAGAACGAATGCCGAGCCGCGTGTGTTTCTCTCGTAGCTTGCCCAGCGATCATGGCCCGGTTCGTCGGGGTGGGGGAGCCAGTCGCTACTCCAACGAAGTTGTTCCCACGGCAAGCCGAGTGCCTCCCAGCGCGTGAGTGGTGTGGAGACAACATCGGTTGGCACTGAAGGACTGCGGTGATACGCGGCGGGATCTTCGATCCAACCATTGTCAGCAAAGCACCCCAGCGCATCGTTGACCTCAGTGGCAATTCGTTTCCAGGCTTCGGTGGTTGGGGGGTCCCGAGTGATTTTGAATCCGGCCAGCACCACCTCATCGGCAACAACTGCCGCAAGGCTTGACCAGCTCAGACCCGGAGCGGGAAGTCCGGCGCTGTGATGGTGAGATTGCCGTTTCTTCAGAATGGACGGAACAAAGTAGGCCCCGGCGCGCCACAGGCCTTCGGGCACGGCGGTGTATTTCAGCGATCGTTGCGGCTGAGTTTCGACGTGCGATTCGGTGCCCACGGATTCCATCCTGGGACGAGCTGCGCCCCTGAGGCAATCGTAGAGTGAAAGTGCTTCACTGGGAATCAGCGATTGTTAGCGATACTTCATTTCGATTGCTTCTTTGCTCAATGGCGCACCGCCTGCAGCGATCCACTGGGAGAAGACTCGACCAGCGTCCCTTGCCGGATTGTAGATATCTTCCTCAGAGGCCCACAGCATGTTGCCGGCGTACACGAGTCTCGACCAATTCGGAAACGCGAACGGCTTGCCGTGGTCATCAAAGGGAGCTGGGAACGCGTTCATGACCTCCCAGACGATGGCGTGGTTTTCCTCGTCGATTACGACCCAGTTCACCGGAAAGGTCATCGTTGGGTATGGCGCCATGACCTCGCAGATCCAGTTTCTGATTGCTTCGCGACCGTGGAGCTCGCCGTAGGCATGTTCGATGTAGTGAGCATCGAGCGCGAAACACTCAGCCCACACATTCCAGTCCCCTGTTTGAGAGGCACTATCGCGGCGGGACTTGTAGTCCTCGAAGGCGGCGGCCAGTTCTTCACGTGAGTACATTCCCATAGGCTTCCTACACTATGAGAGGAACGAGCACCGATGGCGCCCCGACCCGGTTGGACCCTACGGCTCGGGGCAATCCTCCACAGGCTGGCTC
>DORQ01000129.1:6820-11117 GCA_003514205.1 Acidimicrobiaceae bacterium | reverse complement strand
GTCTTGTGTGGCGCGTTCTGATTGAAATCGACGAAGACTCGTGTTCCGCGCTCCTCCTTCCACCAGGCAGCAGTGAGCAAATCCGGGCGACGACGCTCCAACTCGCGAGCAACGGCCACCGCAGCAGCGCGAACCAACAGAGCGGGCCAACGAGGGGCTAAGCGCGCGTACACGTGGATCCCTCGACTGGCCGAAGTCTTTGGCATGGACTGAACGCCAAAATCTGCAAGTACGTTGCGAGTTTCCTCAGCTGCCTCGCGTATGTGATCAAAACTCAACCCCGGCTGAGGGTCGAGATCCAATCGAAGCTCATCAACCACTTCTGGGGTTCCCGCCCGGTAGGCCCAGGGATGGAACCCAAGACAACCCAGGTTGATCGCCCACACCACATGCGCCATATCTGCAAGGACAAGCGCATTGGAGGTGGTGCCATTTGGCGTCGCAACTTCGGTGGTCTGCAGCCACTCGGGCGCCGAGTCAGGAACTCGCTTTTGGTAGAACGACTTTCCAGAAGCCCCATCGGGGAAGCGCTGCATCATCGTTGGTCGATTCGCAAGTGAGGCTAAGAACGGCTCCTGGATAGCAAGGTAGTAGTTCACCAGATCGAGCTTGGTCTCCGACCGGGCAGAGAACATCACCTTGTCAGGATTGGAGAGCCGAACGCTGCGCCCAGCTACTGGAATCTCGATCGCCTCGCCCACAGCTATGTCCCGCCGCTGCTCACCGATTCAGTATTCCGAATCGGTTCAGCATCTCGATGTGGCTGGCCTCGAAGTGCTCCAGGATCGGCATACTCCGGGGCAACCGGACCATCTGCCCACACCGGAAGCACCAGCCTCGAGCCCTGTTCGCCGCCGCGCATCACCCGATGCACTGCATCTTGAGCAATAGGATTCTCGAAGTTCCACATGGGCATATCGCGGCCAGGGGAACTCAATGCAACTCGAATACGGGAACCTTCCCGAAACACATGAACAAACGGCATGAGCGGAATCCTGAAACGGATCAGCTCGCCAGGGGTCAACTCCAGGCGATCCTCAAGCGTGAATGTGTAGTCGACGAGCAACTCATCTGAACGGTCGGGGTCTTCAACACGATGCACTGGGCGATGCCATCCGCACTGGATCCGCTGCTCGACCCCATCGGAGCGAATCTCGGTAATCGTTGCCTGGACCGCTACATCAGCTGAGCCTGGCTCCAGCCAACATTCGACGTGGCCTTGGCCAGCGATCACGATGGGATCCACCAGCGGTTCGGTTTCATAGGCCACCCGATGGCGGTCTTCGAAACGAGTCCAATCGATGGGCACGGTCGGCTTTGTGTAGGCCTGCAGATCATCCATCGGCCCGTAGCACTGGTCGCCCGCTTCGGGATCATCCACGAAACAGTCGGCTCCGGGGACCGACTCCGGCTCTTGAGCGAGCGTTCCCTGCGAGGCGAACCACCAGGACTGAGCCACAACACCCGGTGGAGGGAACTCAGTGGTCGCCGTTTCGTATCGATGCCCAGTGCCCCCTGCGACAGCAGTTCCGGTACCGCTCTCGAACAGCATTCGCACCGGCAGCTCCGCGCAATACTCTGCGAACGCACCGTCGAAATCGTCTCCCCAGTGCTCGAATCGATCCGGTTCGAGGTCTTCGTTGACTCCAAAGACTTCTGCAAATTGAAGTGGGGCGAACATTCGAATGAGTTCAGGAACCGAGGGGATTCGCCGAGCAACATGGAAGCAGAGAAACTCGAACCAACGCGCGATCACCATGGGGCTGTACCCATCGGGATGATGCCCGTTGAACAGGGTGAATTTCACGTGTGGTGCAGCAGTGAAGTCCTTCAGCATGAGCGCGAATCGGCTGCCGGTCTGCTCGTCCTGCCAGGCCCCAGTGAGGTATACCGGTACTTGAATCTTGTGCACAGCATCGGCGACACGGCGAGCGTCGAGATGATCGCGGAAGTTTTCAATAGCCCGCCCAAACCGCTCGAAGTCAAAGTTCTGGCTTCGAATCCGCTGGTTGAGCTCACAGACCTGGTCGCCTTCTTCGATGAGGGCCTTGTCCCAATCCTGACCTCCGATCTGGATTTCCATATCGCGCTGCGCCAGCCAGGCTCGAGTGAAGCCTGAGTTGTAGATACCGCCAGGCCATTGTTGACGCCACAGGTCATCGATCACCGACAACGGAGTGATCGCCGCCAAACTCGGTGGTTGAGTTGCTGCCACATACAGCTGCGAGATACCGGGATAGCTCAGCCCGACCATGCCAACATGGCCGTGTTGCACCCAGGGCTGGCGAGCCACGGTCTCAACCACGTCGTACCCGTCTGCGGCCTGTGCCGGACTGAATACATCGAAGACACCGCCCGAACAGCCAGTGCCTCGCATGTTGACCCCAACAGTCGCGAAGCCAAGGAGCCCGGCAAGCAGCGTGCCGGGCTGAGGAAGGTGCGGATTGGATGGACCGTACCCCGAGTACTCGATCACCGTTGGCCACGGGCCTTCGCCGTAGAGATTTCTGTCTGGAAACCGGACCATGATCGACAGCGTCACACCATCTCGAACGGTCAGATACCCGAACCCCTCGGTGAGTTCCTGATCGAACAGCGATGGGTCTGGGTGATCCTCTACGGCGAGCACCTGTACGCCATCGACGACATCACCCGAACTCGGCGCTGTCCCCCGATACTGCCCAGGCGGCACGGTAGATCCATGCGCCAGACAGGAGGCAATATCCTCAACGGTTGCGAGCAGCCGTGGCTGTTCCGGAAGCAACGCAACGTGCGCCTGGCCATGCTCATCTGCAACAACGGTGACCACGGGCCGGCAGTCGGCGCCTTCCATGCGCTCGATCAGCAGGTGCTCGTCTGGACTCGCCCCTTGAATGGTCAGCGTCTCAACGCCGCCGGTGACTTCTAGACTCATGACCGACCAACCCCAACGCGAATCGGCAGCTCCCGAGGTCCTCGAACCTGCCCGGTGGACCACCGAACTCCAGCAGGGTCGCTCAGTTCAAACTCGGGAAAGCGTTTCATCCATTCCTCCAACGCAACGGTCAACTCCATACGTGCCAGGTTTGAACCGAGACAGCGATGAATGCCGAGGCCGAAGGCAGCGTGACGATTGTGTTCCCGATCGATGACCACCTCGTCGGCACGCTCGAAGACTTCAGGATCTCGGTTCGCTGCTGGAAATGACAACAGCACCCAGTCGTCCACGTCAAACGGGCAGCCGCCGATCTCCACAGGCGCTTTGACCACGCGGGCCATGGTGACCGGGGCATAGAACCGCAGGATCTCCTCCACTGCAAAGGGCCACACTTCAGGCTGATTCACGAGCTTGTTGCGGTCAGCTGGCGATTGGGCCAGATGCCAGAGACCGGCACCAATTGCAGACCACGTGGTATCGATTCCCGCGATGATCAACAGCGCGATCGTTCCGCCAATGTGTTCGTCGGTGAGTGGTTCGCCACCAATCTCACAGCCCATGAGGTAGCCAATGAGATCATCTTGAGGCTCGCTCCGTCGACGCTCCGCAATCTTTTCGTGAAGATAGAAATAGAGGGTGTCTTCGGGGGCAAGGTCGGGGAAGGAGCCGGGCTTTTCGATAATGCGGTGGATGAAGACGCGGAACTTGTCACCGTCTGATTCTGGAAGCCCCAACATTTTCGCAATCACTCGAACGGGAATGTGTTGGGAATACTGCGCAGCCGCATCGAAGGTCCCGCTGCCCTCGGCGTCAAGGGTTGAGCAGATCTCATCGAGAAGTTCGTTGCAGAGTGCGCGTGTTCCATCCTCCAGGAGCGCGACGGCCTTCGGCGAGAACGCCGGAAGTAGGAGGCGTCGTGCGATCTGATGGAACGGTGGATCGGAGGTGATGGGTGGAGCCGAACCAACGGGGGCCTGCGCAATCGGGGGATTCTCCGACACGATGATGGCTCGGGAACTGAAATGTTCGGAGTCATGAGCGATTGCCGCGACATCAGCATGGCGAACGGGAAGCCATGCTCCGCCGAAGCGCTCCGTATGAGCCACCGGACACTCTTCGCGCAGCTCCTCCCAGATTTCGGGGGCCGCAGCGGCATACTGCTCGTCGGTGTGATCGAAGTCAGTCGCCCAATCACGAGCCGCTACTGCAAGCTCCGCTCGATATGACTTCATAGCCCCTCCAACACTTCCCCGGCGATGAACTGGTTTCCAGCTCATCGCTCAGCCTACCGGCCATTGCCACCCTTGCTCGCCGAAGGAAAGTGGCTACCGCGCAGCTGGCCCGTAGTCTGTGGGGGTCATGGACGTTGCCTCTTTTGCC
>DORQ01000129.1:0-6460 GCA_003514205.1 Acidimicrobiaceae bacterium | reverse complement strand
ATGCATCGCTCACAGGGTGAGCCCCTCGACGAGGCCTTCTGGTCGCGACGGATCGCTCAAGCACTCAAGGTTCGTTCCGCCCTCGTGTCAGACGAGCGAACCAGCGCGTATCGAGTCGTGAATGGCGAAAATGATGGTCTTGGATCTCTGGTGATTGATCGCTATGGCGACCAAGTAGTGATGAAGATCTACAGCGAGGCACTCATTGCCCACCTCCCGAGCATTGTCACAGCGCTCGGCTCGGTGATTCGCAACCGGGCAGTAGTTCTTCGCTTCGCCCGTCGAGTAGCACCTGCGGCGGAGCGCCTTGGCCTCGGCAACGGAATGATCATTTCAGAGCACTCCGACTTAGACCCAGTCGTTGAGTACCTCGAGAACGGCTTGAAGTTCGAGGCAGATCTCGTTCACGGCCCCAAGACCGGAGCGTTCCTCGATCAACGAGAGAACCGGGCACTCGTCCGGAGAATCAGCAAGTCCAGAGCAGTGCTCGATGTGTTTAGCTCATCAGGTGGCTTCACCGTTCACGCCGCAGCGGGTGGCGCTGTCTCAGTGCACAGCGTGGACATCAGCCCGCACGCGATCGATGCCGTGAAAGCCAACATTGATCGAAACCGGGAACTCCCGACGGTCAGCACCTGCCGGTTTTCGTACCAATGCGATGACGCGTTCGCTGCACTCGATGGCCTGAATCAGCGCCGGAAACGATTCGACCTCGTTGTTGTTGATCCACCCTCGTTCGCCCAGAAACAGCGAAACGTTGGGGCCGCATTGGCAGCCTATGAACGACTCGTCGAACTCGCAGCGCCATTAGTCAATCCCGGCGGCTTGTTGATGCAAGCTTCATGCTCGAGCCGGGTCACCGTGGGCGAGTTCCATGCAGCAATCGACCAAGGACTTGATCGGGCGGGAGTGATCGGCGAGCTCTATTGCGACACCGCACACGCGCTGGATCATCCCGTCGGCTTCCCTGAGGGCGCCTATCTCAAAGCCCGGACGCTGATCATTCGCGATCCGGCCCGCCCACGAAAGGGCGCTCGCTAAGGTAAGGACCACGCACCTGCACACGCTGCGGTTGACAGGAGCCCAAAGGAGTACAGATGAGAATTCAGGTCGATGCAGAGAAGTGTCAGGGACACAACCGTTGCTACTCGTTGGCACCAGCGTTGTTTGATGTTGATGACTACGGCCTAGCAACCGCGCTGAACGACGGCGTTGTGCCCGAAGACATGATCGCCAAGGCCAACCTGGCAATCGCCAACTGCCCTGAAATGGCCATCACGATCATCGAGGAATAGGCGACTCGCTCGCGGCACTCCAATCGCACCACGGAATAGGGGTCATGGGAGCCAGCGAGGGGTACATGTGTTCGCTAGGCTGTCCGAATGCTTCAGGCCAGCCTCTTCGCTGTCGGAGATCCCGGGGTCGACCAGACCACTACCGCCGAGCGGATTCACCTCGACGAACGAAGCTGGGTGGATCTCTACCGGTGCGCAGTTCGCGGAACGAACGACACACTTGAGAAGCTGTGCGCCCAGCCAGGTTGGATGAGCGGCACCCGCCAGATGTACGACCGGATGGTCACCGATCCTCGAGAAATGAAGTGGTTTCGCGCTGGGGCGACCGACCCCCACCCGTTGCTCATCGAGGTTCGGCGGTGGCTTGAGTCGCTGTATACGACACAACTGAGCACCGAGGTTCAGTTCGGCGGTGTTGCGCTCAACCACTACCGATCGGGCAACGACAGCGTGACCTGGCATCGCGACCGCGAACTTCGTCACCCTGACCAGTCGCTGGTTGCGATCCTGACCATGGGTGCCCAGCGCCCATTTCGAATTCGGCGATTCGGCGGCGGCCCAAGCATCGATTGCTCACCGGCCTCTGGCGATGTCGTGGTGATGGGCGGCGCCTGCCAGATGGAGTGGGAGCACGCAGTGCCCAAAGTGGGCCGGGCGATCGGCCCTCGACTCTCGGCCTCCTGGCGTTGGGCACCAGACAATTCACACCTGCGCTTCAACGAGGACGGGTACTTCACTTCGCGAGCCTGGCGGCCAACGGCCAGCTGAGGGATCCAGCCACGGTCTCCGCCCAGAGTTTTGGTCGCGGCGAGCTCGCTCAAGCAGTACGGCCAAGTCTCTCAAACTGCGCCGGCGTCATCACTGGTGGACGTTGTTCCTGCCATTCCAGGAGGTCCTTGTCTCCCGACACAATCGTGTCAACATCGTGAGCCCTCGCGAGTGCGATGAGGTAGTCGTCCTTCGGGTCACGGGTCTCGGTCCGGACTTCATCCGGGTCGTTGACGAGATCGACGAGCGCCTCAATCGTGTCAACGAAAAGGGTCGCGTTCTCGAGACTGATCCACTTTCGGAGACGAGGACGAGTTGTGAGGACCTCGCGAACTTCGCCCATAAGTTCAGGGCACATCACAATCTCGAACCCTGCACCGCCTCCCAGCCAGGACTCGATGATCCGATGAGATGCACCCTGTTGAATTGCAGCGGACACGAACACGTTCGCATCAATGACGACAAGCACTGCGTCGCTGAACGGTCAGCTGGTTGCGCCGCGACGACGCACTGCTCGAACTTCGTCCACCGCGAGGGTAAGTGCATCGTCCTCGTCGAGAGTGTTGTTCGCCTCCGCATTGGCGGCCAGGGCATGACGTGTTGAAGCGGTGAAGCCCTCCCATGCCGATTGCCGGGTGACTCCGAGTGCGTCGCCAATCTGTTGCCAGGATGCACCAGCGGATCGAGCAGCGATCACCTGCTCGCGGCGAATCCGGTCGAGTTCCTGCTCGCTATCGGTCAATGCACGCAGGGCCGCCAACGGCTCGCGGGGAAGGGCATCGCGCACTATCAACATGCTCACGATGTCAGGATACCCTGACAACAAACGGTTCGGCAAGGATTGACGTCCTCAACGCTTGCAACACAACTGACG
This sequence comes from Acidimicrobiaceae bacterium, assembly GCA_003514205.1. Lineage (GTDB taxonomy): Bacteria > Actinomycetota > Acidimicrobiia > Acidimicrobiales > Microtrichaceae > UBA11034. The sequence goes on along the minus strand of DORQ01000129.1, from coordinate 3,523 downwards.
AGCTCGAAAGCACCACAGTTGCGGGGCGCTGGGCTGCGGAGTGCCGCTGCGGCCCATAGTTGCCCGCTCGAAGGCCAATGAGCCCGGTGACCTCTTAGACCGCAAGCCTCGTGGTCAGGTCAGCTCGAAGCAGTGCCGCCCGTTCCTTCGCACGCGCAACTCCTTCCTGGGCGGATTCGTTCGCGGCGATTGGCTCGACTGCCTCGCAGTAACACTTGAGCTTGGGCTCAGTGCCGGATGGGCGGATGACCACCCTGTCCCCATTCACGAGGAAGAGGCGAATCACATCTGCCGCAGGTTGATCGATTCGGCCAACAGCTATCCCGGCTATCTCCTTTGGAGGATTCGCGATGAGTTCCTTCGTGAGTTTCTGCAGTCGCTCCGCCCAGCCGACGCCCGAAACGCGCAATGAGAAGTTGTTCGTGACATGTGCTCCGTGTTGCCGAGCAATGCCGTCAAGCACGTCGTGGCAACTCCGGCCTTGTGCGCGCCAAGACCGAACAAGATCACAGACCACCGCGGCGGCAGCAATTCCGTCCTTGTCGCACAACCCACCAACGGCATACCCAATCGACTCTTCATAGGCCAGGACCTGGTCGTACTCGGGGTGTTCAAATCCGGGTCTGCAGAGCCACTTGAAGCCGGTCAACGTCTCCTCGAATGCAGTACCCGCGGCATCGGCGATTCGTTGCAGGAGCTGTGAGGAAACCACCGTGGTCACGAGCAGCGGTCGACGGGCCGAGCCGGCGGTGGCATCGGAGGCCGCGCTGCCCTCCAACAAGCCTTCGCCAGCGCGACGCTCCAACAGGCCCGTAGCGAGGAGCGCTCCCAATTCATCGCCAGTCAACAATCGAAATCCACCGCTGGGCGGATCTGGAATCGCAACAGCGAGCCGATCCGCATCCGGGTCAGTCGCGAGCGCGATCTCTGCCTGGGTTTCAATGGCCAGCGCAACCAGCAGATCGGTGGCGCCAGCCTCCTCGGGGTTGGGGAACGGAATCGTTGGAAAGTCAGGGTCGGGTTGCTCCTGGCTCGACACAAAGCTCACCAAGGTGAAACCCGCCTCACTCAAGCACCGGCGCAGCAGCTTCGCGCCGACACCGTGCATGGCTGTTGCCGCAATTCGGAAATCACTTCGTTGCGGATCCGGGCCGTCAACCAGCCCAACCACCATGTCGACGTACTCCGCCGTCAGCTGCTCGTCAGCACGTGTGGGCACCATTAGCGGCCCAGGGGGGTTGATCGAGGACACGGATTCGATCGCCTCGGCAATCCATCCATCCACGGGCGGCACGATCTGGGCACCATCTCCCCAGTAGATCTTGATGCCATTGTCCTTGGCTGGGTTGTGGCTTGCCGTCACCACCACTGCAGCGCCAAATCCCCGGTGCCTGAGCCCCCATGCCACCAACGGTGTTGGTTGAGGGCCGGGCACCAACGTGCAGGGTACGCCTGCCTGTGTCAGCACGGAGATGATCTCCTGGGCGAACTCCTCAGAGCCATGCCGAGCGTCGTGGCCAACCAGCACACCCGCCGAAACGGCGGCGGGTTGGTGCTTCAGCAACGCGTCTGCAAGACCGAAGGCCGTCTGGCGGGCCATCAGGCAATTCAGGCGGTTCGAGCCTGGACCCATTGTTCCTCGCAGGCCCGCTGTCCCGAAGCGAAGTCGATCACCCATACACTCCGCCAACTCGCTGGTATCACCACTGCTACGAGCTCGCAGCACCATTGCACGCAACGCATCCCTCGTTGCATCCTGAGGGTCGATGGCTATCCACGCCTCAGATCGCTCGATCAGCGTTTCGAGGGTCTCGGCTATTTCGATGCCGTCGGTCATGGAGTAAACCCGCGTAGCGGTAATCCGGGCCGTTGGAGCCAATTGTCCTCTGGATAGGCGGCAAGAGGGTCGATCGTGTGCAGGGTGTAGGCGTGTCGGCTGCGATCACTTCGGTTCGCCCCTGAGAGGTGCGGCAGCAGGCCGTGGAGCACAATCAACGTGCCCTTCTCGGCCTCGAGCGGAACTAACCCTTCGCGTGGATAGGGGTCCTCGTCAAGAATGTCGAACGTGGTTCCTCCTTCAGCCGCTCGACGGAATCGCTTTCGCGGAGCATGCAGGTGTCCGCCGGGCTGGGCCCACATGCAGCCGTTCTCGAGAGTTGCGTCCTCAATGGCGAACCAAAACCCCACACAGGAAACCGGGTCGGTCCAGATGAAGGTGTGGTCGTCGTGGGACACCACTTCACCGCCGATGTGGGGTTGCTTGAAGATGTACATCGATTGCACCAGCACATGATCTGCAATCCCCAACTCCGAAGCGAGGGAGGCCAATGTCTCGGTCCGAGAGAACCGGTCAAATATCGGGTCGAGATCATGGGCTGCGTGGCCGAACTTGTTGATCGACAGCTCGATGGGTTGGCGAAGCTCACCGTCGTCATCAAACGCTTCCGGTTCAAAGAAGTAGCGGATCTCGTTGCCGGACCCCAAGAAGTAGTCGTCGGAGGTTCTCGTCTGCTCATTGGTGGAGAAGATCGAGCGGCATTGTTCGTCAGGTTCGAACGCTGCCACCAGTTCGTTGGCGTGGTGGCGCAACTCGTCACATCGCTCAGGGGCAACAAAGCCAGGGAGCACACAAAAGCCCTCCTGCTCAAACTGCGTTCGGAGGTCTGTCGTTGGGAGACTCATCTCAGTGAGTGGCGTGCAATCGCTCGTGAATCAAGATTCGAGGCTCAGGAGCGCTCTCCCCAATGGAGACAGCTCCGGCGAGGCTCTCCATCGCCGCGCCAAGCAGGCGAGGGTCTTCAAGATGCAGTTCCATGATGGGCTCTCCTGCCTGGACCTGGTCGCCCGCTACCTTCAGCAGCACTATCCCGGCACTGGCCAACACCGCGTCTTCTTTGCGAGCTCGACCCGCCCCCAGGCGCCACGCGGCATCGCCCACCTGACGAGCGTCAATTCGTTGGATCACACCGGTTGCTGGCGCTGAGAACAACTCGACCTCTGTTGCCGTGGGCAACGCCGCGTCGACCTCACCACCCTGTGCCTGAATCATCGCTCGCCAGCTGTCCATTGCGGAGCCATCGCGAAGCTTCTCCTCGGGATCAACATCCACGCCCGCGAGCTCCACCATTTCGCGAGCCAACGCAATCGTTACCTCATACAGGTCAGAGGGTCCTCCCCCAGCGAGGAGCTCTAGCGACTCTCGAACCTCAAGGGCGTTGCCAACCGTTCGCCCAAGTGGCTGATCCATATCGGTGACCAGTGCGGTCGTGCGAACACCATGGGCAGTTCCGAGGTCCACCATGGTTCGTGCGAGGGTCCGTGCCTGATCAATGGATGGGAGGAACGCACCCGACCCAACCTTGACATCGAGCACGAGCGCATCGGTCCCTTCGGCAATCTTCTTGCTCATAATCGAACTTGCGATCAGCGGCACCGACTCCACGGTGCCGGTCACGTCACGAAGCGCGTACATGCGTTTGTCGGCCGGAGCGAGCTCCTCGCCTGCCGCCGCAATTGCAGCCCC
>DORQ01000355.1 GCA_003514205.1 Acidimicrobiaceae bacterium | reverse complement strand
GCTTCTTCCGACCAAGGTGAGCCGCTCATCGCCCGCGACGGCAAGTTTGGTTGGATCGGTCATTGCCATGAAGTATTTCACGCCCAACATCTGCAGGTGTTGGATTCCACCGTCGAGGTCGAAGGGGCGGTACGGGTCCTCCGTGGGTCCAAAATCAAGGTGCTCGTCGAAGCGTTGGGGGCGCGACGGCGACTGCGACAGTTCTGATTGAACGAGGAAGTGGAATGGGGTGGTCGACGAGGCTTCGAAGTACAAGCCCTCCATCGAACCGATACAACTCTTGGTGTAGTACGGCAGAAGCATCGGCGTCATCGGCGTTCCGAACTTCTCCAGAGCCTTGTCGTACTCCCAATAGGCCCGACCGCAACCCTCCTCGCGCCCAACCCGGCGCATCTCGTCGATCATTGCGAAAAAGACTTCGGAGTCTTGCGTCTTCATCTCAGCAGTGACCGTGGAGGTAGTGACTTCCTTGGTTACTGTCTTCCCAGTCACCTCATCGGTGGTCTTGACCTGATCTGTCTTTGTGGTGGTCGTGTAGGTCTGTCCTGGCTTCTGCTCAAGACCCTCGAAGTTCCATTTTGCCCAACCTCTCACTGGCCCCTGATACCTCGTGTGGAAGGGTCCCCAGTCATAGGTGGTGGGGTCGGCATCGGCATCCACGTTCGGCGTGAAGCTCGGCAATGCCCGTAGTGACAGCCCTAAGGCGATGAACAACGCTCCCATGGCGACCGCGGTGGCAGAGATACCGAGCCACGGCGGAGTGTCAGACCATCGGCCAGCGACCACCAACACCAGCGCCCGGAGGAGCAGTGTCACACCTACGGCCGCCAACAAATACACATACAGGTAGTAGAACGGCAACACTCGGGCATTCCAGAACCGAGCCTGAGGCATCAGCACAAATGCCACAGCCGATGCTGCAAGCATGACTGAGAGCCAGAGTCCCGCTCGGCACAACATCACCACCGACAACACGATGCCGACTAGCGCCAAGGCGAAGAAGAAGCGCCCGTGCAGCATGTTCGGATCGCTGAACACCGTGGGTTCAGGCGAGTTCTCGCAGAGTTTGAACTTGTGGTCGGCAAAGGGCAATAACGCTCGAAGGTACTGATGAGAATTCGTGACCAGCTTCGTGTCACACCGGCTCAAGCCGAGCTTCTCCCAGCCCATGTCATTGAGGAACGCTGAACGCCCAAAGAAGGGCAGATACCACCAGAGTGACATCAGAAATCCGGAAACTCCCGTAGGAACCGCCCAGATCAGTGATCGCATCGATGGGCGAAGGAGAAACGCAACGAGGGCCCCAACAAACAAGATGATCGCAGGGATCACATGACACAACGCCGCGATTGCAATCAGGAGCGCCGAGCGAACTCGGTATTGGCCGGTTCGAAGACCTCGGGCGATCAGACCAAGGGCAAACATGGACAGTGTCAAGGACAGCGAGAATGCAAACTCGCCAGCCATGGTTGACGCAATGTTGCCGCCATAGATATGAAAGATGGTCTTGTCCATCAGGAAGGCAACCGAGGCCACCGCAGCGAGCTCAGGCCCCGGCCTTCGCAGGGAGAGGCCGCTCATGGCGTACCAAACACCAGCGGGGAAGAACACCACTCCGGCCACAGTGACCATCTTGAAAGCGATGTTGTAGGGGAAGCCGATGGTGAGCAACGGGATCAAAATCGCAGCAGCCCAACCAGCGGCTCGCAGCCAGCTTGACCTCTGGCGATGAGCCCATCGGCCAAGGAATACTGCGCCGACTGCAATGGCCAACGCGCCAAGAATCCCGAGCGGCGAATTCGGCTGGAAGAACCCGTGTTCCACGGCGAGAATCGCTAGTGAAGGAACAACCATGTAGAAGGTGTACGCCGGAAAGCCCCCGTACCAGTCGGGGGTCCAACCAGTCAGGCGACCGCTCGGCAACAACTCATCTCGTAGGTACGCGGGTCCCCAGACATGGGCTCCCAAGTCGCCGCCAGTTGCTGTGGTGTTGCGGAAGATCAGATTCGGCTGGCAGACCCAAAACACATACCCACAACACAGCGCGACAACCAGAAAGCTGATCCACGGCCACCATCGAAAGGCCTGGGAAGAGTCAGCATCCTCTGGTTCCGCTTCGCCGTAGTCCACCCAGACGCGACCGTCCTCGCGACCGTCCTGGTGGCCATCATTGGTGGCGAGCGGATCTGTCTCCTCCTCGCCCGCGTCATCACTCGCGACCGAGGTACGTTCCAAGGGTTCCCACTCTGTTGAGTTGGGGTCGATAGCGGGGGTGGTATCGCCAGCCATGTGGCTCGTGTCTTTTCTGCCGGGAACGAGAACGCCACTGCGAGATTCGCAATGGTCTTGCTCAGGCTATCGGCTCGCTAGATCCCGGCGGTACCGCGTCGGTGCGCTGCTGATTCCTGAGAGGATCCCACGAAGCGAGATTTCCTCCTCGCCTCGATACCAGCTCCGAGAGTCGCAGGAAGAACATGACCGCATGGTGATGTCCTCACCATCAATCGCCAGGCTGATTTCGACAAGTTCAAGCCCGCATGGAACACACCGGCGCGAGTTGCCTGCCACCTCCGATTCATTCCTCCGTAGCGGTAGCGGAGAATGATTCCGACCGGCCGTGTCTGAGGGGAAAGCTGTGTCGGCAACGGTGCTGAGCTGAGCAGCGTTGCGAGATGAATTCGTCATGTGGGTTTCTTGGTCCTTCGTTCGGGCAAGCATCCATCGTCCAACTCACCGCGGGGATGAGCTGAGGCAACGACAATGAGCCCCTCGCCCTAGTTCAGGACCCGGCTTCGAACCAGAGGGCCTATGACAATCACTCGATCGGCCCACCGCCAGCGCTACAACAACCCATGAACGAGCAGCTGCCCGGCTTAGTTGATGAGCCCCAACAGAAGGAGCGTGGTGAGGTTGAATCCGACATGAGCCGCGATCGAGGCCACAAGTCCACGCTTCACCGCCAACACAGCGGCGAGTGTTCCAAACAGGAACAACCCGGGGAACTGGATGAGCTGCAAGTGCATCGCAGCAAACACCGCACTTGAACCAAGTACAGCACGTGCTGTTCCCTGCATTCGCCAGGCAGGAAGAAGAATTCCGCGGTACAGGAGCTCCTCAAAACACGGCGCAGCGACGCAGGTAGCAACCACAAGAGCAATCACCCCAACTGCTCCAGTTGAGCGTTCGATCAGAAGACGTGCGGGGCGCTCCACGTCTGAGGGATTCACGCCAAACAACTTGTTAATCGGCAGATAGAGCACTGGAAGCACTAGCGCCTGCGCAACGGCTCCAAGCGCAGCGCCTCCCACCACATCGATGACCAGACCGCGACCTTTGACCCTGCCATCTTCGAATGGCTCCACCCTGGTTCGATTCGTCACCCATCGAAATGCAACCGCGATCGCCAACCAGAATGGCAACCCTGCGAGGAGCAATTCGCCAGCGCCGAGCGCAGCGCCCTCTCCGGTGAACTGAAGAAGAATGACACTGCTGAGGGCGAACACGATATGCACACCCAGCACAATCCCGAACGCGTTCGACAGGGTCACCGGTTCCACGGACGAACCATGGGAAGGCACGTCCCGCACCTTCAACCCCCTTTGGCTCACGCTGTTTGGCGGTTCCTTTTCGAAGTGCCAAAGGTGACTACTTGGCGAGAGTCGTGACAGGCCCAGCCCAGCGGAACACTCAGTCGATCAGCATGAAACGCGCAGAGGTCATGAACCATTGGATGCGCGTGTTCGTGGAGGTCCTCGATAATCACGACCCCGTCTCCGTAGTTGTAGCTCAATGTGGCAATCGCCGGGCGTTGACATCCCGGTCGCGCGCAACGACGACTCATGGCACCGACGCTAGTAGCGGGAACGCTCCTCGTGGGTCATGCCAGCGAGAATGTTCTACGTCACCTGATGTGCAGTGCTGGCCGGGGCGGAGCGCAGAGCCGAAACCCGAAAACTGACCTGCGCGGAGACGAAATCTGCGCCCGAGTAACGGAGGATCGATTTCCCTTCTAGGCTGTACCACATGGCTCCCGAGCCCAACTCACAAAACTCATCCCCAAACACCCCTCACCGTCCCGCGGGTCGCTTCGATTCAGGCGTTCCAAAGTGGTCGATCTGGCTGCTCTTTGGCGTCCTTGTTCTTGCCGTGCTTGCTTCCTCAAATTGGCAGCAGACCACCGCCAAACAACTGAGCTACACCGAGTTTCTCAATGCGGTGCGCAAGGAACAAGTGGACTCGGTCAAGTGGAACAACCTTGACGCGAACATCACTGGTGTCCTCAAGGAAGGCAAGGAAGCCTTTCAAACGACCGGCCCTGCCGACCCTGGCGAGGCAACTCGGCAGCTGCTGCAGAGCAAGACTGCTGTTGAGTTCTTCACACCCAAGGAGTCGCTCGCAGGTCCGTTGCTGCAGTTCTTTCTCCCGCTGCTGCTGATCGGTGGGGTGTTGGTGTGGATGCAACGACGGGCCAAAGGTCAAATGTCCGGCATCATGTCGATCGGCAGAAGCCGCGC
>DORQ01000002.1:2475-7777 GCA_003514205.1 Acidimicrobiaceae bacterium | reverse complement strand
GGAACCAGCAGAACCATGCGTCCAAGCGAACCAAGGAGCGACGGGAACTCGGCGAGAGCGAGGAGGCGACCCGCGTCTAGCTCAACCGCTGCCACTGGGCCGGCAGTTGGCAAGCAGAAACTGCTATCTCAAGCATCACGCTCACAATCGAAGCTCATGGGCCGATAGACCCACGTGAGCTATTCCAATCAACCATCTCCCAATGACGTGGGTGTCGCTGTCGTCGGTGCCGGCTACTGGGGTCCCAACCTGATTCGCAACTTCTTGGCATCGGATACCACCTGGCTCTGGAGCGTGTGCGATCTCAATATGGATCGAGCGCGGCAAGTCCTTGGCCGTCATACCTCGGTTGAGGTGACCAATGATCTACAGGCGATTCTTGATGATCCCCGAATCCAGGCGGTTGCAATTGCAACACCCGCGGGCACCCATTTCGGAATTGCCAAAGCCTGCCTCGAGGCAGGAAAGCATGTCCTCGTTGAGAAGCCCCTTGCCTTGTCCTCGATTGAAGCAGAGCGACTCGTCAACGTGGCGGCCGAACGCAACCTGACCCTGATGTGCGACCACACCTACTGCTACACACCAGCAGTGCGACGCATTCGTCACGAAGCCACGCAGGGGACACTTGGACGGCTCCAGTACATCGATTCTGTCCGGATCAACCTCGGAATTGTTCAGCCCGATGCCGACGTGTTCTGGGACCTGCTCCCACATGATCTCTCGATTCTCGACTCAATTCTTCCCGCAGGAATCCAACCAACAGCCGTATCTGCAATCGGCGTGGATCCCATCGGAGCTGGTCGATCCTGCGTCGGGTACGTATCGATGACGCTGCCAGGCGAAGGAATCGCTCATGTGCATGTCAGCTGGCTGAGTCCCGTAAAGATACGAACCACCATCATCGGTGGATCCCACCGATACATCGTCTGGGATGACGTCAATCCTGCACAGCGGCTTTCGATCTTCGAACGCGGTGTCGACGTCTCGACCTTCCAAACACCTGACGACCAGCGCCAAATGATGGTCCAGTACCGATCAGGCGACATGCTGGCACCTGCACTCGTTGAGAGCGAAGCCCTCGCTGATGTGGTCCGCGAGTTCGCTGATTGCATTCGAACCGGACGTCGGCCCCTCACCGATGGGACGTCCGGCGTTCGCATCCTCAAGATTCTTGAAGCTGTGGACGCCTCAGTCGCCGCACGAGGCCAACTCGTTCCCCTTGAACAACAATCGATAGGAGCCCTTCGATGACCTCCGAACGTCAAACCGTGCCGTTTCTCGACCTCGGGATCCAAGAACGAGCCATCCGCCGACCGGTTGCCGCAGCGTGGAAGCGCATACTCGAAAACTGCTCCTTCGTTGGAGGGGTCGAGGTGACTGACTTCGAGCAAGAGTTCGCACGGTATTCGGGCACCGCCAACTGCGTGGGCGTGGCCAACGGCACTGACGCTATTGTGCTGGGCCTTCGGGCGCTCGAAATCGGTCCCGGCGACAAAGTCATTGTTCCAGCCAATACCTTCATCGCCACCGCGGAGGCTGTTGCTCTGGTTGGCGCCGAGTGCATCCCCGTGGATTGTGATCCCACCTACCAACTCATCGATCCGCTCGCAGTAACGCTTGCCGCTGAGCGCTTCGCTCCACGCGCCATCATCGCTGTCGACCTCTATGGCCAGATCGCTCCCATGGACGAACTGAGCCACATTGCTGCGAAGTACGGCGCTGCCCTGATCGAAGATGCGGCCCAATCCCAGGGTGCTCGACGTCACGATCGAGGAATTGGCCACGGCGTCGCACTCGCTACCACCAGCTTCTACCCAGGAAAGAACCTTGGCGCTTACGGAGATGGCGGCGCGGTGCTCACCAACTCCGACGAGATCGCCCAGCGAGTCAGGATGATCTCGAATCATGGCAGCCTGGTGCGATATCAGCATGAAGTGATCGGCATGAATTCCAGGCTCGACACACTGCAGGCCGTAGTCCTCTCAGAGAAGCTTCGCAATCTCGATCAGTGGAACGACCAGCGGCGTGAAGCAGCTCAGCGGTACCACGAACTTCTCGATACCCAAAGCCACCTTGTCTTGCCAATGGAGCTAGCGGGAAATCATCACGTGTGGCATATCTACAACGTTCGCGTCCCCGCAGCCATCCGTGACGATGTGCTTCGAGGGCTACAGCACGCCGGAATCGGTGCTGCGATTCACTACCCTGTCCCGGTGCACAAAACCCCGGCGTTCCGCAGACTCGTTCCCTCGCCACTGCACTGCGATAGTGCAGAAGAAGCTGCGTCAGGAACTATCAGCCTTCCAATGTTTCCTGGCATCACCGAAGCTCAGCAGACTCAAGTTGCTGAAACCTTGCAGCAGGTCGTGGGGCATTGCCTGAGCGGTCAGTTCCAGCGAATCTGACAGCAAAAAGGATGCGCTCAGGCGAGCTGAGGGTGCGTCCAGAGCATGCGTCCGCGGGCAGCACAAGTCCGTGAAAAGCGCCAGTCCAATGGGCAGCGCCAGGCATGAACCTTGCCTAGAGCGAGGCCCGCTCCATCACGCTCTCTGCAGCTGCAAGTCCTTGGACAATCTGCTCATTGCAGGTATCAGCGCCAAAGGCACCAATGCCACCAATGAGGGTCGCTTGCAAGGACCTCGCATCGAGTTCCTGCCTCGCCACAGCAAATCGATTCATGTTGAGCAGCGATGGCACAGCGAAGCTTGGTCGTCGAATCGCTCCGAGCACGGTCACTGATTCCGGGTTGTCAATGATTCCGCTGCGTTGCATATCTGCCACTGCGGTCTCAGCCAGATCCTGCTCGCGGACCCACCAGGCCAGCTCGCCACACATGATGGGTGCCCCATCGCTCGCATAACTCCGAGACCATCTGTACACCGGGCGATCCGCGCCAGCAGTCCACAGCACATCTGGTGGAGTGCTGCCCTCTTCCATCTCCACCCAGACCAACGAGGTGGTGGCCATTTCGAGCCGAATGTGGACGTTCGCGGCAGCGAAGAGTTCGGTCGCCGCCACACCAAGAATCGGCTGTTGCGCCTCAATTGCACGGCCGTCAGCGAACTCGCAGCGCGTCATTCCAGCCTGGCTCTGTGCCCGCTGCAACGCACCTGAACGGAAAATTCGAACGCTGTCAGACTGTGCAAGGCGCTCCAGCAACACGGTGACCAAGGCACCCATTCCGCCACGCGAGACGCTATGAAACGGTCGGTTGGGGACATGGGGCACTACTCCGCTGAGCGAAGCGGCAACTGTGCCTGGCCAGAACAACGGAAGCCAGATCTTACGGTGAAGGGCGGCCACCACATCGGCCGTGCCCCGTTCCAAGACCCGTGAGGCCACAGGTTCCAGAAACGCGTTGTTGAACTCAGCGCCCAGGGTGCTTTCGCTCGCCTCGCGGAGGCTCTGCGTTTCGAGCCGTGCCCGATGCTCGGGCTCGAACCAACCACGCTCCCCCCAGCGCCCCACGCCCGACAGGGCATCCATCACGAATCGATCACATTTCGGGCCGGCAGCGTCGGCGAGACCGGTGAGGTCACCCGACAGAATCCAGTCTCGGACCCACCGAGATCCAATGTCCATCAGCGGGTGTTCGATCTCAACCAATCGGTCCCCGAGAAGTTCTCGAATCAACCCATCAACGAGATGCACATACGGTCGGTGTCCGTGGGGCCCTGGCTGGTATTCCGAGAGCGGAGGAGTTGCAGCGAAACTCGCGTCGGTCGCAGATCCAGAAGCGCCGCTCCCAGCAGAGAGGTCGAAATCCCCCGAGCCCACTGCGGCCGAGGTCTTGGCCGGTGCTTGGTCGTAGGACAATTCGATGAGTCGACAGCCGAGTTCCACCGGGCGACCCGAGGCAGCGATTGGGGCGAACCCTCCGCCAGGCCGGTCACCCAGGAAGAGATCCACCTCAACGCCTTGACTACTCAGTCGATCAGCAGCCACCAGTGCCGCTACCGAGCCTCCAACCACTACTTGCCTCATCGGTCCTCCCGAAGGTCGAGCGCCATCGTCGTGCGCAGTTCTGTAGAACATCCGAATGCTCGCTTGAACTGAATGAGTCCAAGATTCGGCTCGCCGTGATCAGTGGAAATCCCGATGTCAAGCACACTGGCTCCCGTGTGCAGGCCATGTTCAACCACTGCTGCGACCATCACGGGCATTGGTGATACGGCGAGGTGTGGGGCGTTATCACCCCAGTACTGAACGACATCACGTCCCCGTCCGACTCGATAGAGGAGCGCAGCAGCGACCGTGTGTCGGTCCTCCTCGGTGACCAGCATGCGCACCAGCGGCCCGAAGCAATCACGGATCCCGAGGATGTACTCCAGCGGCAAGCGCATTGGCCGGCCCTTCTCGATTCGGTTATCGCGAAGCACCTCATAGGCAAGCTCCCATCCCGATTCGTCCTCAGGATCGAGCTGACGAGTGGTCAGTCCAAGCGCACGTGCCTCTCGAAGCGCTCGCCGAGCTTGCTTTCGCAGTCCTGCCTCCCACTCCCCCAGTTCAGAGATGCCATCCAAGGGAATGTAGAAGTTGAGATCACTTTCCACGACGGCGAATCCAGCCTGGAAGAGCGCAAAAGCAACAAGCGGTTCGGAGGGTGTCGAGTGAGGCGGCTTGCAGCGAACCTCGATTCTGTTGATTCCTTCCCGGCGAGCCACATCAACGGCCCGGGCAACCAACGCCATCACATTGTCTGCTGTCTCGCTGCCTCGAGTGAGATCGATTCCGCCAAAGGGCGCCGAGTAGCCCGAGGTCCAAACACCTTCCTCGACGACGCCACTGAGGCTGCCAACCAGGCGGTTCTTATGATCCCGATGGTCAACCACGAGCCGGTTCTCAGCCATACCGGGCCGGAGTCCAGCAAACTGAGCGGTGTTCCAAAGCACCTGATGCGGGTTGAGCGGGTCTGGCACTGAGTCTGCATGTACCCCAGTTCCCTGACCTGCCTGCGATCGGGCCAGAGCTCGGGCCTGTTGTCGGGCCGGCGCTGGATCGGAGTCGATCAGCGCGCCGCTGGCGGTCACCTGATTCCCTCAGGTGCGGCTTTGAAGATGAGATAGTTCATCGCAGCGAGATCACCAAGCAACCGACCAGCGGCGACGAATCCCTCAAGCACGGAATCCTCCAAGCCATCGAGACCTGCATTCGTCACGGGTTTACACATGATTCCCTCGCAGTGAATGTCGATCAGCCCTGCCGCACGACCGATGCTCCTCAGCTGGAAGATGTCGTAGATCCGAAGCGTCTCGTACGCTGCTCCGCGGTCGCTCACTGCGGTGAGTTCGTCGATCTGGCC
>DORQ01000002.1:0-2331 GCA_003514205.1 Acidimicrobiaceae bacterium | reverse complement strand
GTAGCGAACCCAATCAGACGATGAATCGATGTCGGATTCTGCAGCGAGAGGTGCAGCAGCCCCGACGGAGCCAACTTCGAGCGGGCAGCTGCGAGTACCGAAACGGGGTCCTCCAGTTCGTGGAGCACATTCGCAACAACCACATGGTCGAAACCTCGCATTGGGGCAAGGACATCTCCCTGCAGCGCGTCGAGCGCCCCCACCGCCTCCTCGATGGTGTTGCAGTGCCAGGAAACGTTGGGGAGGTTGCGCTCCGCAGCGCGCTCCAAATAGACCGGTTCCCGCTCCACCGCAGTCACGAATCTGGCACGGCTGGCCAGCGCTGCGGTCATTCGGCCAGTGGCGGCACCAAGTTCGAGGACCGAATCCTCGTCACGAATCCAGTTGCAGATACTCGAGGCAGTTGCATCGGTATACCAACGATCAATGTCTGTATCGGGGTCATAGTAGGTCGCGTATCCCATCGGTGTCTCTATCGGCCGCAACCGATCAAATGTGAGTCCCAAATCCCCTCAAGAGGCCGCCGTCGCGGCCGATTTGTATGGATGGCATTGGATCTCACACCTGCAGCATTGGATCGGTTCGCAGAGGACTACTACCTCAACGACGCAATCGACGACACCGATATCGAGGAGCTGGCTCAGCGCCACTCGATACCTCCAATCCTTGCCGCAACTGCTGGTTGTCCTCGTCTCCTAGAGATGGGCTACGGCACTGGCCTGATCGCGGGCGAGTTGCTTGCGGCAGATCGAGCAGTTGACGTTCTCGAAGGTTCCTCGAAGCTCTGCGAGTTCGCAACTCAACGCCACTCTGGCCAGCCGCTTCGAATGATCGAGTCCATGTTCGAGGATTTCAGCCCCACCGAGCCATACGACGCTGTGCTCGCGTTGCACGTGCTCGAGCATGTTGATGATCCGGTGGGGATTGTCCGCCAAATCGGCACGTGGCTACGCCACGGCGGAGTACTTGTTGCAGTCACGCCGAACGCTCGGTCACTTCACCGGCTTCTGGGTGTGCAGCTCGGAGTTCAAGAGCATCTCGATGATCTTTCGGAACGAGACAAGCTCGTTGGACACCAGCGCGTCTACGACCTTGCTGGCCTGAGCGGTGATCTCTCAGCAGGCGGGTTCGAGATCCTCGACACCTTTGGCTACTTCGTGAAGCCGTTGTCGAATCGTCAGATGATCGATTGGACGCCAGAAGTCCTCGACGGGCTCAACGCAATCAGTTCGCAAGTTCCCGCCGACATCTGCGGGAACATCGGCGTGGTGTGCCGCAGACACTAGGTCTGCGCCTCGCGGCACGTGTGAACCGCCCTGCGTTGGATCGATCTTGCGGCCGAGCCATCGTTCATCTTGCGGACGAGCCATCGTTCATCTTGCGGACGAGCCATCGTTCATCTTGCGGACGAGCCATCGTTCAGAGCTCAGGCGCTGGCGCCTGCCGCTTGACCGAGTTGGGCGCGAGCTTGAAGTAGCAGGATACCGCCAGCAACAGCGCAGATACCCGAGGCCACCATCACGAGCACCAGAGGAGATGCTGGACTAGACGTCACAAGGAAGCTCGCCAGAAGCGTCAGATACAGCAGCCCAGCCCAAAGTGCTGATCGAAGCATCACCCGAACCAGCTCGCCAACCACTGCTCGACCCGAGCTTCGGGCCAGCAGCATCAGCACCAACGCCTCGCTCAGCACAACCCCAATCGCCAGTCTGTCGATTCCTCGTGAGATGCCGACCGCTCCGCACCAGCACAGAATTGCCCCGATACCGACGAGCTGCGCCATCGCCACCGTACGGGCTCGGCCTTGAGCGATGAGGGCGAACTCCGGAAGGTTCCGCAGATTGGAGAGCAGTGCTGCACCTCCTAGCAGCGTGGCCGTCTCAATCATCTCGGCAAGATCGCCCCACCCAAAGAGCTGTCGAAGTGTCGGTCCGCCAAGCAGCCCGATCCAGATCACCGCTATTGCAAGCGCTTTAGTTCCGTACTCCACAAGTTGTCCTGCCCGGCGAAGCGTTGGGGCATCGGGACTCAAGGTTGGAGGTAGCGATCCTTCATTCTCGGTGGACGTTGCCAGCGCACCAGTGCTGCGGTGAGCGAAGCTCAACAGCGGAAGAATCGGCGCTGCCACCGCTGCGGTCAATGCGAGCAGTGTCTCCGCTGGCTTCTGAGCGATCAGAAACGAGCCGACTGCTTCAGTACGACTACCAAGAATCAGGATGAGCGGAAGGGTCCTCGGTGCGAGCACAGAAAGCGACGCGACCAAGGCCATCCAACCAGAGGTGACACTGCGAGCTTTTGGCAGAGATGCTGGCGGAGACACTGGCGGAGACA
>DORQ01000001.1:10167-16236 GCA_003514205.1 Acidimicrobiaceae bacterium | reverse complement strand
GTGGTCATTCGCCAACGCCGGTGCGGGTTCCTCGGTGAAGACTTTGAGCTCTTCAAATTCCGAACCATGCTCCATTCCAAGCGAGCCGAAGCAGCTGAGTATTCCGGCGAAGATCGCCGCCAGACCCATAAATCCGACGCTGACCCTCGCCATACGGCAGTGGGAAGGATTCTGAGGCGGTTCAGCATCGATGAGTTGCCTCAGCTCGTCAACGTGTTGCGGGGCGACATGTCAATCGTCGGGCCGCGACCGGAACTCTCGACCATCGCTGATGCTCATTCGCTTCGGAGTCATCCACGTCATCTCGTTCGTCCAGGACTGACGGGTGAGTGGCAGATATCGGTTCGAAACACCGGCGCGCTCCTCCATGAAAGCGTGGCAGTTGATGTGCCGTACCTGACGCGGATTTCGCTGGCACGCGATCTCCGGATCATTCTGAGTACCTTCAGTGTGTTTCTTGGTGGCGGCGGTCGCTGAGGCCCAGTGGTGGAGTTCAGCTGGCAATCTGTCGGGCGATGCGCCGATGGACTGACGGTTGAACGCTGAGGATCCAAGTCGCAAATCCCTCAACAATGCGCTGAAGCGGTCGATGGGTGCGGTCTATGGTCTTTTCCGCGGAGCCAACTTCTCCAATCGAATCTCCGGGGCTCCTCGCTGCCACCAGTCGATTCCGGTCGCTTCTTGTCCTCATGACGCTGGCTGGCACCATTGCTGGCCTGTCCTTCGCGCTGATTGCCCCCGAGCGCCCGAGTGCCTCGGCCAGGCTCACCTTGACCGACCCGCGAGGTACCACCATCTTTCACGATGGCGGCGCCGTTCAGGTTGACGTCGCGCGGTACCTTTCCGATCGTGCCGAGTTCGCTAGTTCCGCATCGGTGCTCTCGAGGGCGGCGGAACGCTTCGGCAAGGAGGTGAGTGCGGAGGACTTACGGCGCGCATGCTCAGTTGCGGACGTGTCGGAATCCAATACGATCGCCGTGAGTTGCGAGATGGACAAGGCGGACCAAGCGCTTGAAGCTGCCGATAGTGTCGTCGCAGCGTTCCAAGAGCTCACCGTGTCCCAGGTGAACGAGAAGGCCGAGGAGGCAATCGAGCCTCTCAGGGCCGAACGAGACGAGATCGCAGGAGAGTTAGCCAGCGGCACACTCATTCCGAGCGGTGCGTCATCAATTGTTGAGACCGCCGTGGTTCAGTCCGCAACTGGGCGTATTACTGCACTCGATCAACGAATGACTGAGATCCGAACGACGCAGGCGCTGTTCGGAGACGGCGTGGAGTATCTCGATGAGGCGCGAGTTGTTCCCACTGCTGGCTGGCTCGTCAGGGCGCTCAAGTTGGGAATCGTTGGCGCGGGACTCGGGTTCTTTGCTGCCCTTGCACTTGCCTGGTTCCGGGCAGATCGACAGCCGATCGCTCAGAGAAGTGCTGAGGTAGTTGAACTCCTCGGGATGCCCTTGCTTGGCCAGATTGAGGTGTACCGCGATACGCCGACAAGCATCGATCTGCTTGCAAAGCCCGAAGCCCAGTTCGAGTTGTTGTCCTCGAGTTTCGGAGCAGTCTTCTCCCGCGGGATAGCGCTATTTGTTCCTGTGGTCCCAACCGTCGGGTCAGTCGGCGCCATCGTGAACTCAGCGCTGGTTGCTGTCCGCTCAGGGCGACGGGTCTTGCTGATTGACGGCGACGCATCGGATTCGGCAGTGGGGGACCAGATCGGACTTCAGCGAAACGTTGGGCTCGCTGAACTCCTTTCGGGAAAGGCCTCGCTGGAGTCGGCAACTGCCCGTATGTCATTTGGGCAAACGGCGGGGCTTTCCGCGGCGGTATTTGATGTGATGGGCCCCGGACTCGCCGGGTCCGATCTTGCAGCGCTCGCGTCCACCCCACATGCGGAGGAGGCGATGATCAACCTTCGCTCTCACTACGACCTGGTCTTCGTTGCTTCACCAGCACTGCTGTCTTCGGGCGCAGCAACCGCCTTGGGTCGACTCGCCGATGGTGTTGTGGTGATCTTGGAGCAAGGCATGTCGACCGCGACGATCGCAAACGCTCGACGCCAGCTTGGGTTTGTCCCAGCGGATGCTCTCGGGTTTGTCATGATCGATCTCGTGTAGTTGGTCAACAATGGGTTTCGCTAGTTCGACATCGCCGGGCTCAGGGCTGCAAGAACTGATCGAAACCCCAGTCGAGGAGGCCGGGGCGTCGGGAAGCGCAAACGGTTCGCTCGCATCGCGGCACGGCAGGCCCATACTCCTCACGTTCGCGAGTCAGGGGATAGTTGCCGGGTCGAGTTTGGTGCTGCAATGGTGCGCGCTTGATCAGTTGGGTGCGCCCGGGCTTGCGAAGTTCGCGATCTTGAACGGCGGGCTCCTCGTCACGTTGACTGCTCTGCATACTGGTTGGGTGGCCGACCCACTCGTGCTGCTGCAACGGCGGGTTCCATCAATCCGGCGAGCGTTATGGATTTCCCTGTGGGTGTGGACAACGGTTGCGATCATCGGCGGGCTCGTGGGTGGGCGAGTGTTCGCGTCGTTGTCGTGGTTTGACGCCGCCCTGTTTGCGGTTGCTCTGGGGTTTTGGACAGTGGAGGAGTCGATGCGTCGTCTTCTCATGGCTCAGTTGCGATTCGGTTCGCTCTTGCTCAACGATTGCTCCTACGCAGTGGGCGCACTCGGACTCACCTTTGGGGTTATCGCGACGGGCGAGTTGACCATGCGTTGGCTGATCTCAGCGCTCGTCGCTGGTTCGTTCTGTGCTGTGGCACTTGGCCTGAAACAGCTGCCGAGGGAGGAGTTGGTTGTTGGTCCACCGGCTCGTGCAGATCTGCGCACGTTGGTGCAGTTCAGCAGTTGGCGATCTGGCCAACTCGGCCTGCGGCCCTTGGGTGGGTTGCTTGCCCGTCTCGTGCTGCAGACCGCTACCTCCAGTTCAGTCCTTGGACTCTTCGAGGTCGGACGACTTGCGGTTGCGCCGCTTCTGACCGCTGCTATTGCCCTGAGTGCGTATCTGCTTCCAAACTTCGTTGCCACCCAAGCAGGTGAGAACCTGACGCATCGGAGACTTCTGCGGGCGTACACGGGCGGTCTGGTCGCCGGGGCGCTCTTCATACCGATTCCGTTTGTGGTGGCTCGAACAGTGCTAGCAGGAGGAGGTCGACCGGAGCCGAGTACTGCACTGCTCGCTGCGTGGACGGCCTACGCGGTGTTCTTCGTGGCGATGGTGCCCTTTACCTCGCTCCTCACCGCAGCGCACCGCACCCGCGAGGTCTTCTGGGGACGGCTGGTAGAGACGGTCTGCGCAGTGGTATTCGTTGCCATCGCGGCGAGAGGTTCACTTGAGGGTGTTCCGATTGCGCTGCTCCTCGCTGGCCTCGTCGGCAACGTGTGGACTGTGGTGACACTGTGGATCAACGGGGTGCTCGCGGTGCCGGCCCGCTTGGCGCAGATCTGGGCCGGCGATCGATCGTTCGTCGACCTTGCTCGCAGCGAGGGTCATTCGACCATTCGCCCGTGGCTTGGAATCACGGCCTGTGCGCTCATCGTGGCAAGTGACTTTGAATGGCGAAGGCGCGGTCTGGCCGGCTCACTCTCTGGCTCGGCAGACCTTGCGGTGCTTGTCGAGCTTGGCGTGTACTTCCTCCTGGGTCTGTATCTCCTACTCCGCCATGTTTCACCACCTCGAGCACTTCGGCCAACAGCAGTCCAGTTCTTTGCCCGGTCGTGGGTGTACTTCGCCTTAGCCTCAGCGCTGTGGTCGACGTATCCAGCGTTGGGCCTCGTGAGAGCCGCTCAGCTGTGCGTTGTGTTGGTTCTGGCAATGACGCTTGGATCGGCAGCAACTGCTCGAGACATGAACTTGGCAGCTCACGGGTATCTCCTCCTCATCAGCGGTTCAGTGATTCTCGGGCTCTACTGGCGTGAGCCCTACTCCCGCCTCCAGCAGAATCGCTTCGCCTGGATGGCAGTACACCCGGTTGTCGCTGGTTCAATGCTGAGTATCGCTGTGACCGTCGCTCTCGGCTATCTCCTGCTAGCCGGTAACCCCCTCTCCTCGCAGCGTGTGGTCCGCAGCGTTGGTGAATTTGCCCCTCGTGCCTCGTGGAGTATTCCGGCTCAGTCGGCTGAGCTTGGTGAGCGCCGACGGCTCTTCCTGCCGCAGTGGGCGTATCCGGCGATCTTCGCGTTGTGTTGGGCGGGCCTACTTGCAACTCGTACTCGGGGGTCGATTGCCGCCGGTGTTGTCGGCTGCGCCGTGGTGCTAGCAGTTGGGGTGAGCCGGCGGAACCTGATGCCGATGCTTCTTCTTGGATCGGTGGGCGTGGTGCTCGGTGCGCTCCTGTTCCTGAATCCTGTCTTGCAGTTTCTGAGTCGTGGTGAGTCGACGAGCTCGTTGAAATCGCTCAACAGTCGCCTGCCGTTGTGGACACTCGCCGGTCAGCTCTTTGAGGAGCGGCCGCTACTGGGCTGGGGGTTGGCATCCTCCCGTGGGCTGTTCTTTGACAAGATCGGCCTCGGAGGGGCGCACAACGCGTACGTCAACGTGGCGGTGGACGGAGGCGTCGTTGGCCTGGTTCTCTGGGGCGGGCTGATCGTGGCTCTGTTGGTGGCGCTCGCCGCGTTGCACCAACGCCGCTGGGCCGAGGCCCCACTCGGAATTGGTGTGCTGTTGTGCATGTTGACGAACGGCCTCACTTCTGAGGGCCTCGGTTCGGGGGCGGGGGTCTCGACGATTTGGCTGTTTCTGATCGCTGCGTGGGTGGGTGTTGGCCAACGTGAGAATCGAGGCCGACGATCGCAACTAGGTCAAGCGCTGCCAACCCGTGTTGGTGTGCCAACCGGACTGAGGGAGCCAGCGCATGTTTGACGGTGAACAGGAAGCGCTGAAGCAGGACGCGCTAAAACAGGAACCGCTCGAAGATGCAGCGCTTGGCGAATTGCCTCTACCGCATCTCGTGATCATGACCCCATCAGCCGACCTGTACGGCTCTGATCGAGCTCTCCTGGCGGCTCTCGCGGAGTTCACAACCCGCTTTCGAGTGACGCTCGTCTCGGCAGCAGATGGCCCAATGCTGCGCGCTGCGGAGCGGCTTGGTGCTGGCATTGTGATCACCCCAGATTGGGCGTTGCGCCGCTCCGGGTTGGCGCTTGGAGCACTACCGACCACACTCCGAACGGTTCTCAAAACCTGCTCCATACTGAGGCGGATTGACCGTGATCAGGGAATTGATCTGCTGTACGTCAACACCGTGGCCAATGCCTGTTTGCCACTTCTTTCCGTGACTACTGCGGCGCCAATACTGGTGCATGCTCACGAGGTTCCCATCGATCGACCTCGTCTCGCTGGCCTACTCTTTTGGGTCGCCAATCGCGTGGGGACAGCAATTGTTGCCAACAGTCGATTCACGGCCGATGAGATCGAGAAACTCGTTCCCGGCGCAGCAGCTCGCACCAGCGTCGTGTTGAATGGGATCGATGTGTCTTGCGTGAGCCCCGGACCTGGGAGCTCGCAATCAGAAGATTCGGAGGTTTCGCAGCGTCGAGGTCCTTCGGGTTCGCTCCAGATTGTCTGCGTCGGCCGCCTCCATCCACGGAAGGGTCAGATGGTCCTCTTGGAGGCTCTGGCGCTTGCTACACAGCGTGGCCAGAACTGGACAGTTCACTTCTGGGGAGATGCCCTTGAGGAGCATCGACAGCTAGAGGAGGAACTACACGGATTTGTGAGCCGCCATGATCTTGGCGCTCGCACAGTTTTCCACGGTTACTCGGACGACCTGGTGCGTCAGTATCAGGACATGGATGTGGCAGTGATCCCCTCGGTCCTGCCTGAGGCCTTTTCGCTGGTGACAGCCGAAGCACAGATGGCGGGCTTGCCAGTGGTAGCAACCGGTCCAGGTGGCCCGGATGAGATCGTGGTGGAAGGCGCCACGGGGTACATCGTGGGATTCGATGATTCCGTCGCGATCTATCAGGCGCTCTCCAAGCTTGAAGCTCCAGAGGTTCGCTCAGCGTTTGGGGCGGCCGGTCGCGAGCGGATGTTGGCGAGGTTCACCGCTGAACGCTACTCACGCGAGCT
>DORQ01000001.1:4274-9936 GCA_003514205.1 Acidimicrobiaceae bacterium | reverse complement strand
GTGACGACACAGACTGCTGCTGGTGGGCCAGAACTTCGTTCCGATGTCGCCGATCAGGTCGACCGGAAGCCTCGATCGAGCCGGGCCATTCGGGCTGAGCAACCAAAACAGCAGCGGGCGGTTGCACTCACTCCAGATGAACGCCGTGAGGCAATCGCGGTGTCCACCCTCGCGTTGATTCTGGAACACGGACCAGCGGTGACAACCCGAGAAATTGCCGAAGCCGCAGGCGTAGCCGAGGGAACAATCTTCCGAGTGTTCCCCGACAAGGAATCGGTGATCAATGCAGCGCTCGTCCGAGCATTCGATCCTGCAGCGCTGCGTACGGCCATCTCCGAAATCGACCGGAAGCTTCCCCTGGCGGCCCGCTTGGAGGCCGCTGTGGAGTTGATGCAAATGCGGGTAACTCGCATATTTCAGTTGATGTCCTTCGCGGACGAGAAGTCAGCAGTACCTGGGAGGCCCTCAATCATTCCTCCAGGTGCGCACCAGTACCTTGCTGACCTCGCAGAGCTTTTCGAACCTGATGCCGACAAGTTCGACATGTCGCCACTTGGCTGCGCGCACCTGCTTCGAGCGGTCACCTTTGGAAGCACTCATCCGCTCTTTGTGCAAGGTGCGCCGCTTTCGGCGGCCGAGATTGTTCGGGCCACACTGCATGGTGCCTGCGGGCCATCAGCACCTGAAACCGAACCCTCCGAAGGAGGAGATGCATCATGCTGAAAGCGATCCTGACGAAGTACCTCGCCCCGTATCGAGGCACGCTCATGGCACTCGTGGCGCTGCAGTTTCTGGCTTCGATTGCAGGGTTGTACCTGCCGCGCCTCAATGCTGATCTGATCAACAATGGAGTCGCCGTTGGGAACAGGTCCTATATCTGGCACCAGGCCTGGCTGATGTGCGCCATCACTGCCGCCCAACTCTTCGTCGCAGTCGCTGCGGTCTACTTCGGCGCACGGGCAGCTGCTGGATTTGGCCGCGACCTTCGTGGCGCAGTTTTTCACCAGGTGATGAGTTACTCGGCTCGGGAGGTGAATGAGTTCGGTGCACCATCGTTGATCACCCGAGTCACCAACGATGTTCAGCAGATCCAGATGCTGGTGCTGCTTGGCTGCACCCTGGCTGTTGGCGCGCCAATCACGCTGGTTGGTGGGATCATCATGGCGCTACGGGAAGACGTTGGACTCTCAGCGCTACTTGTGGTCAGCGTCCCTGCATTGGTGGGCATCGTCGCACTTGTCGTTCGGCGAATGATCCCGACATTTCGAACCATGCAAGAACGGATCGATGGAGTCAACCGCGTTCTGCGCGAACAGATTGTTGGAATCCGCGTGGTGCGAGCCTTTGTCCGGGAAGACCGAGAAATGGCACGATTCAGCGAGAGCAATACGCAGCTGACTGAGACCTCCTCGACTGCAGGTCGACTCATGGCACTGATGTTCCCATCGGTGATGATTGTGCTGAACACCTCGATGGTGGCGGCGATCTGGATTGGATCGGACCGCCTCGACACAGGGGCGCTCAAGGTTGGTTCCCTCATCGCCTTTCTCAGCTACCTCGCACAGATTCTCATGTCGGTGATGATGGCAACATTCATGGCCATCATGACTCCCCGAGCGGCGGTGTGTGCAGAGCGGGTGAACGAAGTGCTGCTCACTCCTTCCTCAGTTGTTCCTGGCGCAGAGGGGTCATTGTCGACCAGCACTTCGCTCTCACTGGAGTTCCGAGATGTGTCATTTCGCTATCCAGGAGCGGAGGCGCCAGTCCTCGATCAGATCTCATTTCGCGTTGCGCCCGGGACTACCACGGCGGTCATTGGCAGTACCGGTGCGGGCAAGTCAACGCTGATTGGAATGGTGTCACGCCTCTTTGATGTGACCTCAGGTGCGGTACTGATTGATGATCTCGATGTTCGTTCAATCCGACCCGAGGCGTTATGGGGAAGGATCGGGCTCGTTCCCCAAAAGCCGTTCCTCTTCAGCGGAACGGTGGAGAGCAACCTCCGCTTCAGCAATCCCGATGCGACTGAGGAGGAGTTGTGGGAGGCACTCACAATTGCCCAGGCCGCCGACTTCGTGCGGGCCATGCCGGAGGGCCTTCAGTCCGTCATCCAGCAGGGTGGCTTCAACGTCTCAGGTGGACAGCGCCAGCGTCTCTGTATCGCCAGAGCCCTTGTGGCGCATCCGTCGCTATACCTCTTCGACGACTCGTTCTCGGCACTCGACCTTGCTACCGATGCCAAACTCAGGGAGGCAATGCGGCCGGTCACTCGAGATGCTGCGGTCGTGATCGTTGCCCAACGAGTGTCGACGATTGCTCAGGCGGATCAGATTCTGGTCCTTGAGGACGGGCAGTGTGTCGGTCTTGGTACTCACGAGGACTTGTTGAGAACGTGTGAGACCTACCTGGAGATTGTGGAATCACAACGGACTGAGGAGGCGGCATGAGCACCGATGATCTCAGCGTTGCACCGAAGAAGTCCGCGCAGGCCGAGGCGCGAAGTGGCATCGGCGGACGCTTTGGAGTTGTTGGGATGCCCGCTGAGAAGACTAAGGACTTCAAGGGCTCCACAAGCCGGCTCTTCCAACGGCTTCTCCCGCGCAGGACAATGACGGTTGGCATAGCGCTGCTTTCACTCTCCAGCGTTGTGCTGTCAGTTCTCGGGCCGAAGGTTCTCGGGCGGGCCACCGACATTGCGTTCACCGGTGTCGTCTCAAGGTTTCGTGGGGGCCCTGGAATTGATTTCGGCCACCTGCATCGCGTGCTGTTGTTCGCCCTCGCGCTCTATGTCGGCTCCGCGTTCTTCATGTGGTTGCAGTCATATGTCCTAGCTGGGGTACTCCAACGAGGAATCTTCCGGCTGCGAGCCGATGTCGAGGCAAAGCTGCATCGCGTGCCGCTCGGCTACGTGGATGGCGAATCTCGCGGCGACCTTCTCAGCAGAGCCACCAACGACATCGACAACATTTCCCAAAGCATGCAGCAGACCCTGAGTCAGCTACTGACCTCGGTTCTGTCGGTGCTAGGCGTAGTCATCATGATGATCTCGATTTCGTTGCCGTTGGCCTCGATCGCGATTCTTACGATTCCCGCGTCGATCTTTTTGATGAAGGGAATCACATCCAAGTCAAAGGTGAAGTTCCTCGCTCAGTGGTCCCATACCGGGAAGCTGAACGCCCAAGTTGAAGAAGCAATCACGGGACACGCACTGGTCAAGGTGTTTGGGCAACAGCCAGCAACAGAGGAACGGTTTTTGGCAGAGAACGAGCGCCTTCACAACGCAGGGTTCTCCGCGCAGTTCCTTTCAGGAATGATCCAGCCGGCGATGCTCTTTCTCGGGAACTTGAACTATGTCGCGATCGCCGTGGTTGGTGGATTCGGAGTGGCATCCGGATCAATGAGTCTGGGAGATGTCCAAGCATTCATCCAATACTCCCGCCAGTTCACCCAGCCACTCACCCAGTTGGCCTCGATGGCCAATGCATTCCAGTCGGGGGTTGCCTCCGCGGAGCGAGTGTTTGAGCTTCTCGACGCACCTGAGGAGGAAGCAGAAGTTGATGCTGCAGCGCTGGCTCAGCCCGTCCGGGGTCGCGTCCAGTTCGAAGACGTCTGCTTCTCCTATGTGGAAGGTCGACCGATGATTCATTCACTTTCGTTGGTCGCGGAGCCAGGAACCACCGTTGCCATTGTCGGCCCTACGGGGGCCGGAAAGACCACGTTGGTAAACCTGCTCCTTCGCTTCTACGAACTCGACAGCGGACGGATTCTGCTTGATGGACGCGACATCGCAACGCTGCATCGTCGAGAGTTGCGCTCCGAGATTGGAATGGTCCTCCAAGACACCTGGCTGTTCGAAGGCACCATTCGCGACAACATTGCATATGGAAATCTCGAGGCGACGGAGGCCGACATTCGCGAGGCCGCCCGGGCGACGTTCGTCGACAGGTTCGTTCACTCCCTTCCAGATGGATACGACACGAGGATTGATGATGAGGGTGCTCGAATCAGCGCGGGGGAGAAGCAACTCATCACTATTGCGCGCGCGTTTCTGGCCGATCCAGCGATCTTGATTCTCGATGAAGCCACAAGTTCGGTGGACACCCGAACCGAAGTGCTCATCCAGCGTGCGATGGCGGCATTGCGCTCGGATCGGACGAGTTTTGTCATCGCCCATCGTCTGTCGACGATCCGCGATGCAGACGTGATTTTGGTGATGGAGGACGGCCGGATTGTGGAACAAGGAGATCACGTCGAACTCTTGGCGGCCGACGGTGCTTACGCTCGCCTCCACAATGCCCAATTCGCTGCCGCAGCCATTGACGTGGACTAGCGGTCAGGGCTGAGGCTAGCGATCAGCTGAGGGCGAGCTCAGTGAACGGCGGACCTCGCCGAAGATATCGCCCAGAGCGTTGAGGTTCAGTTGAGAACTGGTGAGACGTTGGACATCGCCCCCAAGCTGGATCCTGCCGGCGAGGAACGCCGATCGAATGCTCAGGCTGCCATCTTGAACCGCTCGTGCAGTCGCGGAGTCCAAGCTCAGACGAGGGGAGTCAGGATCTGATGACTCAATGGGTGCGGCTTCCGGCCCGACCACTAGTACTTGTGCTCCGTCGAAACTGAAGAGTCCGTGGCACAGGCCCCCTGCCGCGTCGAGGATGCTGCAATGAACATCGAGTCGATCAGGAGTGGGCGGGTCCAAGGAGATGGCCGCGGCGATCCGGCGAACTTCGCTGAACCACTCGGGGGAGAAGAACCTCAACATGATGTCTGTCAGACTATTGCAGTGGCGGTCGGCTCTCCGACCTCCTCGGCAGAGGGAGAAGCCAGTGGCTGCACTTGATCCGGTTGACGAACTCAGGCATGTGCCAGGCACAGAGGAGCTGTGGAACGAGTCGTACTACTTCGACTGGTTCTCCGAAGACGGCTCGTTGGGCGGCTACCTGCGAGTTGGGCTGTATCCGAACCTCGACAGGGTCTGGTACTGGGCGTGTGTGGTCGGACCTGACCGCAAGCTGATCACTGTCATCGATCACGAGGTTCCACTGCCGAGCGGCAACGGCTTGGAGCTCAGAGCGAATGGACTCTGGGCGGATCACGTCATTGAGGAGCCAACAGGCCGAATGTCAGTGGCGTTGGAGTCCTTCGCTCTGCAGCTTGATTCGCCCGAGCAGGTCTATGGAGAGTTCGTCGGAGACCGAATCCCATTCGGGTTCGAGTTGGAGTGGGAGACCGATCGCGCCGGGTACCTGTGGCCACCTGTGACTCCTCGCTATGAGATCCCGTGCAGGGTTCATGGTGTGGTGAGCATTGGTGATGAGCGAATCGAGGTTGACGCCTGGGGCCAACGCGATCATTCCTGGGGTGCGTCGCGTGACTGGTGGACTAACACCTGGTGCTGGTCGGCTGGACGCTTGTCCGATGGCACCCGTTTCCACACGGCGGGAGCCTTCTTCGCAGACAGCAATTGGGGAGTTGCTTACGTCCTCGATCCAGACTCTTCGGAGTTTCAGGAGTTCGACCAGGTGCATGTCGAAGCAGATCTCGACACGAACGGCTTTGCGCTCAGTGCTCAACTGCAGTTCGGAGGATTGGACCTGGCAGTGGAGCCCCTTGCGTGGTCACCGGTTCTTCTTGAACATATCGATGGGCGGAAGGCGAGATT
>DORQ01000001.1:2765-4061 GCA_003514205.1 Acidimicrobiaceae bacterium | reverse complement strand
ACGGCTTGATCACGGTATTCAACTGATCACGGTATTCAACTGATCACGGTATCCATCTGGCCCTGAACGGGTTCCTATGGGGTGCCGGCTTGGCACGAGGTTGTCGCATAGTTGTACAGCGCCTCGCTGGCCTGCACGAACTCCTTGCGGTTCATGACAGTTCCAGCCTTGATGATTCCTTCGTCTTTCATCTCACGGGCACCATCGGCAATAACCTCCACTTCATCGCGGAGATCTTCGGGAACGAGTTCCTTGATCTGCTGCTCGATTTTGTCGATGTCGACGGAGGTGTCATCGCCGACGCCACTCAGCTGGAGAAGCGCGAGCTGGCTGGTGAGTTCTAGGCAGGCATCAAGGTCACCCAGGTCAGGTAGGGGAATATTCTCGAGATCGGGAAATGTCTCACTTGGTTGACTGGGTATCTCATCGACTGACTGGCCGTCAGTTGGTACGGAGCTCGAATCAGCCGACTCGTTGGCGCTTGGAGCGGGACCTTTTGAGCGGATAGTCCCGCTCTGTGAACAGCCAGAGATGACCACACATACTCCGAGAGTGATTGCGAGAATGCGACGCTGCATAGGGGGCCCTCCAAGGGTGCTGAGATGTCCATTGTGCACGATGCCTGAGAGTGGGACAGGTCACCTCAACGAGAACAGGCTCGTACTCATTGAGTACGAGCCTGTTCTCAATTGGTAGTTCCGCGGCGAGACGCCTCGGAGATTACGCGAATGTGCAGCTGACGTTTGTCGGCCCTTCAAGAATCGTAATCACGCATGGGCCGAGCGGGATCTGGCACGCTGCGGTTGCAAATGGAATTGAAAGGATGATTGCTGAGAGCATTACTCGGCTTGAACGACGCATATTCTGTTCCCCCTAGATGGATGTACTCCAGTAGCCTTGCCGAAATGGAGTGACTCGTCAAGGCTATTTGGGAACTTCCGAGTACTTCTAGCCGGCCTTGCGCTGCCCGGCCCGACGCCTGTTCGCCAGTTTCGACTTGAGATAGTCGCGGTTCATCATGGCGATGAAGTCGATCGAGATTTCCTTCGGGCAGGCCTCTTGGCACTCTCCATGGTTGGTGCAGGACCCGAAGTACTGTTCCATCGTTTCAACCATGGCCTCGGTTCGACTGAGGCGCTCGGATTGACCCTGTGGAAGCAGGTTCAGGTGGGCGACTTTCGCGGAGGTGAAGAGTTGGCCTGCCGAGTTCGGGCAAGCCGCAACACATGCGCCGCATCCGATGCAGGCTGCGGCATCCATCGCTGCCTCCGCTGCATCTCGGGGTACCGGGGTGAT
>DORQ01000001.1:0-2588 GCA_003514205.1 Acidimicrobiaceae bacterium | reverse complement strand
ATGATTCGGTCAAACGCCGCCCGATTGACCATCAGGTCCTTCACCACTGGGAATGCAGCAGCCCGCCACGGTTCGATGGTAATGGTGTCACCATCGCTGAATTGGCGCATGTGGAGTTGGCAGGTCGCAGTTGCCTTTTGTGGTCCGTGCGCCTGGCCGTTGATCATCAGTCCACAGGTTCCACAAATGCCCTCGCGGCAATCGTGGTCGAAGGTGATCGGGACCTGGTCACGGGCAATGAGGTCTTCATTCACGTAATCCAACATCTCAAGGAATGAGGCATCGTCTGCGATCTTCGTGGTGTAGGTCTCGAAGGCTCCGGGGGTTCCCGGGCCATCCTGGCGCCAGACCTTCAGCGTGAGGTTCAAGGTGTTTGACATTGCGGCTCCTGGCTACTTATAGCTTCGCTGACTCGGGGTGACTTCGGTGAACTCGAGCGGCTCCTTGTGAAGGATCGAGTCCGCCTGGATTGCCTCGCCGCCATATTCCCAAGCAGCGACATAGGCGAAGTTTTCATCGTCGCGCTGTGCCTCGCCCTCGGCGTCTTGGTGTTCCTCGCGGAAATGGCCGCCGCAGGATTCCTCGCGGTGTAGCGCATCTTTGACTTTCAGCTCTGCCAACTCCATGAAATCGGCGACTCGGAGTGCCTTCTCCAGTGACTGGTTGACCCCATCTTGGGTTCCCAGGACCTTCACGTCCTTGTGGAATTGCTCTCGCAGCGCTGGAAGTTCTGACAGCGCCTTCTCCAGACCCGCACGGTTTCTCGCCATCCCGCAGTAGTCCCAGACAATCTTGCCGAGTTCGCGGTGGTAGTGATCGGGCGACTGAGTTCCCTTGACGTTGATCAGGCTGTTGATTCTGTCCTGCGCCTCGTTGTGGGCGGTGTCGAAGAACTTGTGGTCGGTCGGTACTGGTGAGGTGCCCAACAGGGTCGAGAGGTAGCCAGCGATCGTTGGAGGCAGGACGAAGTAGCCGTCACCAAGGCCTTGCATGAGTGCCGAAGCACCGAGGCGGTTTGCGCCATGGTCGCTGAAATTGGCTTCGCCAATGGCGAACAGACCGGGGATCGTCGTTTGGAGGTTGTAGTCGACCCAAAGCCCACCCATGGTGTAGTGCGTTGCCGGGTAGATTCGCATCGGAGTGGAATATGGGTCCTCTCCAGTAATGCGTTGGTACATGTCGAAGAGGTTGCCGTAGCGGCTCTTGATGACGTCCTTGCCGAGCCGCTGAATGGACTCGGCAAAGTCGAGGAATACGCCATTCTGAAGTGGCCCAATGCCTTGTCCTTGGTCAACCATGGTCTTTGCGTTGCGCGAAGCAATGTCGCGAGGCACCAGGTTGCCGAATGCTGGATACTTGCGCTCCAAGTAGTAGTCGCGGTCCGATTCGGCAATGTCAGCCGGAGTTTTGGCGCAGTCATTGGCGTCCTTCGGAACCCAAATCCGCCCGTCGTTTCGGAGCGACTCTGACATGAGCACGAGTTTCGATTGGAACTCATCCGCTGCCGGGATGCAGGTCGGGTGAATCTGGGTGTAGCAAGGGTTGGCGAAGGCGGCACCCTTTCGGTGTGCACGCCATGCAGCAGTTGCGTTGGAGTTCTTGGCGTTGGTTGAGAGGAAATAGACATTTCCATAGCCGCCGGTTGCGAGTACCACGGCATGTGCGGAGTGCCGACTCAACTCGCCGCTGAGAAGGTCGCGAGCGATAATCCCGCACGCAGTGCCATCCTCGTCTTGAACGACCTCGACCATTTCCATTCGGTTGTACAACTCGCAGTTGCCGAGGTGGATCTGGTGGGCGAGCGCTTGGTAGGCGCCAAGAAGCAACTGCTGGCCGGTCTGACCGCGCGCGTAGAAGGTGCGCGAGACCTGGGCGCCGCCGAAGGATCGGTTGTCAAGCAGGCCGCCGTACTCTCGGCCAAAGGGCACACCTTGCGCGACACACTGGTCGATGATGTTGTTGGAGACCTCGGCGAGTCGATGAACGTTGGCTTCACGCGATCGGAAGTCTCCACCTTTGATGGTGTCGTAAAAGAGCCGGTGGACCGAGTCGCCGTCACCCTTGTAGTTCTTTGCTGCGTTGATGCCACCTTGTGCGGCGATGGAATGAGCCCGTCGTGGGGAGTCGTGGTAGGTGAACACCTTCACGTGGTAGCCGAGTTCGCCAAGGGTTGCGGCAGCTGCTCCGCCCGCGAGGCCGGTGCCAACCACAATGACTGAGAACTTGCGGCGATTGCTTGGGTTCACCAATTTGAGATCGAACTTGTAGTCCTCCCATTTGGTTGCCAGCGGGCCTGAGGGAACTTTTGAATCGAGTGTGAGTGCCATAGTGATCTCCTGAGCTCAGCTCACGACGCCAGCGAGAATCATGATCGGGAAGGAAACATTTCCAATCAGGATGAGGGCGGAGATGCCCAGTGCGGCGTAACGACGTGCTGCGTTGTAACGAGGGCTATTGAGGCCGAGGCTTTGAAATGCGGACCAAATCCCGTGAAAGAGGTGAATCGCGATGGCGATGTTGGCGAGGATGTAGACGATCGCAACTGGCCAGCGGCTCATTGAGGCCACGAGATTGTCGTAGACGTTGCC
>DORQ01000154.1 GCA_003514205.1 Acidimicrobiaceae bacterium | reverse complement strand
GTTCGTGAGGAACGCGTTGAGCTTGGGTGGTGCAACCCCGTTCACTGACACGGTGGTTCGAAGTGTGGGAATGACATTCCCAGGGTGCTTTGCTTGCCTCGTTTGGTCACTAACGAGGCAGAAGCCGCGGATCGTTCACGGGAGCAATTACGCCGGCTCAGGCCCTGGGGTGTCTAGCCTTTGTGCGTGGGTAGGTCGTGGTTTGGGTCACCACCGCCAGTCGACGATGTCGGCGGCCGCTACTGCCTGAACGTCTTCTGCTAGTGGAAATGACTGTTCGCCCGCGTGCACGACGTAGGTCCTGTCGAGCCCGAGTGTGTCCATAGCGGACCTGAGGGACCGGGTGATTCGGGGCGTTGATGTGCGTTTGATTTCAACTCCGATTCGCTCGCGTCCACGCACGACGAGGAGGTCGAGCTCGGCGCCGCTGTGGGTGGCCCAGAAGAACCGCTGGGACCGGCGGACTTCGAGGATTTCGATGAGTTGAGTGATCATGAAGCCTTTCCAAGAGGCGCCAAGAATCGGGTGACTTTCTAGGGCGTCTAGGTCGGGGAGGTCCAGAAGTGCATGCAGCAGGCCCGAGTCGCTCACGTACACCTTTGGCGCACGGACCTGCCTTTTGCCAACGTTTTCGTGCCAGGGTGTGAGCTGGTCGACAACGAGGGACGCTGTCAGCGTGTCAACATAACGTCGGATCGTCGAATCGGCCACTCCAAACGATGACGCGAATCTGCTGCTGTTCCAGATCTGTCCGTGGCTGTGCGCGAGCATCCGCCAAAATCGTTCGATGGTGGGTGCCGGGACCTTACTGCCGAGCGATGGCAAGTCCTGCTCCACAAAGGTCCGTATGAAGTTGATGCGCCATTCAAAGCTGGCGGTGTCGCTGCTCGCCAGATACGAGCGTGGGAAGCCGCCCCGCAGCCAAAGCTGATCGAGATCCGTCTTGTTCAGCTCATCGATGGTGAACGGGCCAAGATGATGGAACGCGATTCGGCCTGCGAGTGTCTCGGAGGATTGTTGTAGTAGTTCGGGAGCGGCGCTGCCCAGGACGAGATACCGGCGGTCGGGGTGCCGGTCAATCAGCCCTCGGAGTATTGGAAAGAGTTCGGGTCGGCGTTGGATCTCGTCCAGAACGACGAGCCCATCGAGTCGTTCCAGCGCGAGTTCGGGGTCCATCAACCTTGCCAAATGCGAAGGCCGTTCGAGGTCAAGCTCAGTTACTGGCCCGGCCCAGTTCGCTGCGATAGCGCGACTCAGCGTGGTCTTTCCGACCTGGCGAGGTCCAAGAAGTGCGACACAGGGATTGTCGCGGAGGAGCAGCATCGTGCGCTCGTAGTTGCGCGTGCGCTGGATCATGAGGCCAGGTTATCATTGAAATCTCAGCGGCGGCCGCCGGAATTTCAATGATAAATCGAAGGCTGCTGGAAGTCGTCGAGAGCTGGTGAGCCGCTATGCCGTTCAGTTGGGTGGCCCGATGGTCTATAGCTGGGGTGTTGGTTCGCCTGACGCGACGTTGATTCCGGCGGACAAGTGGTCGGTGAGTGCGACAGGTCTGATCAACATTCCTACGGCGGAGGTGAGGCGGCCGAGGCCGCGTTGGCTGCGCCGATGGTTGTGGGTGTGCTCGATCCAGTACACGATCGCGTAACGGAGCTCAGAACGGGTTGCCCAGCGGTGCAGCAGTCCCGGGAGCTTTTCGAATTGCTCTGAGCGGGGGCTAATCTCCGATAGGCCTTGGCTTGCTGGGTTGGGCCCAGCCTTTGATAGCTCTGACGACTGGGGTCGAAAAGCATGCACCTAGTCAATCTGTGGAACGGTCTATGGGGTGCCGCACTTCTGCTTCTCTTGATCGTCTGGTGGCGAGCTAGCAGTGGGTTGCAGACACGGGCGAAGATACTTGTCGTATTGCTGTTACTCGTTCCGAGTTTGAGGGTCAACGGGTATTTCATACCGACAAGTCAATTGATGCTGCTTTTCTTGCTCTTCAAGCTTTCTGAGCAACGTCGGAATGTTGACGGGAAGGAAAGGCCAGGCGGGGAGACCTGAGATAGATAGCTTGGAGGCATCGCATGGAGAGGTAGCTGTCTGTCGGCAGTTGGATTGTCCGCCCCTTTGCTGGTCGCAGGGGTCCTCGCGAGCAATTGAGAATGACCGTCGCCATGATCATTCTCACCAGTATTGAGAGTCCGACCGACGGTGGTAGCCCGAGTTGGTAGTCAAGAGCGCTTTGGCTCAGAAGTTTCGCTCCGGCGAAGGTTTCTTCGGGAGGATTGGTGTTAGGTGCAAATGAGATGAGGGGTTCAAAGGCCGTACGTGGCCTTCTACGGTTGCTGGCCTGGCTTCTAGCTGGGTCGCTCGTGTGGGCAGGTTTAGTTACCACTTTGATGGGAGCCTTTTGGGTCGATATCGAAGGTCCGACACCGATGGGCCACCGCTTAGCTTGGTGTCTTGTCGGCATCTTGATAGTTGTCGCTGGGGTCGTGATGGTGAGGTTCATTCTGAATGCCAACACAGCGGCTGGGCCAGATATCCCGCCTGAACGGTGATCGTCGCCATACATGGCGGCATGGCCAAAATCCCCGGCCTGTGGGGTAGCCCCATGG
>DORQ01000349.1:3795-8196 GCA_003514205.1 Acidimicrobiaceae bacterium | reverse complement strand
GGCGCAGCAGATCTAACAAGCGCAACAGCGAAGTTGTACTCCCGTGCTCTGTCTGGTTGCGGCTCGCCAACTGGTGTGGAGGAACTCTGCGCAGTTTTGGGAATCGATACCACCGCTGGTGAGCGTCTGAAACAGCTCGACTGGGTTGGTGGTGGCGAAGTTGGCCTCCTGCTCGACCTTCTCCCCGACTTTTTCAGATCCGCTACTCGATACTTCACCGGCACGACCGAACGATGTGTCGGCGGGATTCGTGGTCCCATTCACTGGGGAGAGACCATGACTGCCTGGTCAAGCGGTATTGGCGTCAACGAGGTGTTCGTGTGTGAGATACCGACCCGCGATTACGAAACGGATGAGAATCAGCTGATCGCATGGCTGCTCAGCAAGGTCGCTAGCGCCCAAGGCGCCGTCAATAGCGCTGGCTCGCTGCATTTCAACGACGCACAACTTGGGGAACTCAAGACTCGGATCCGCACAGCTCGCCGGCTCCTGTCTGAGGAACCACTGAAGCACGCCAGTCGTCGACGACCCCGGTCGCGGGAGCTTCGAGCATTCACATCACCTCGTTCCGCCGGACGGTATGGCCCTGTATTGGCCGTTCGCGAACGTCTCATTGCTCCATTGCCTGCGCAACAGATCGAAGCCTTCGCGTCGCCAGCGACACGCGCCGAGCACCAATTCTTTCTGGCGCTGCTTGAGATGTTCGAATCCATTACCCGCACCAAACAACGTGTCAGAGTCACCGAGCTTGGTTGTTCGGCAGGACCTCTCACCTACGTCTCAGGCCCAATGGGACGCGGTCCGGCCGCTGGTTCCTACCTGGCGGGAGTTCGAATCGGGGCAAGCGGCACAAGCTCGGCCCTGAGCGCGGCACAAATCCGCTCGATTCTTGAGGAATTCCTGGAATCACGCACCTCAGCGACTAGCCCAGGCGTGTATTGAACCACGGCGCAGTGCGTACTCCACAGCGCATCTTGTAGTCCGAGGGCGACAGCTACTCGTCTGCGGGAATTCCCCAACGTTCGCGCTCAGCCTGCTCGAACTCGGCATCTTCTTGCGCAGCGCGTGCATTCGGGTCGTCGAGAATTGACTCAATGTCGATGTCTGGACCCCTCTTCAATGCTCGAGCCTCTTCGAAACGACGATGGCGACCCTTCTTCACAATGCTCTCCCAGAGGCGTTAGGACATACTCTGCCAGCCTACATTCGCAGCGACCGCCAGCACCAAAGCGACACTAGCTGAGCGGCACGCGGATTTCATGGCAGATATCGTCAGTCAGCGATTGCGCGGGGTTCAAGAACCAGACCCGCCCCGCGATCAAATGCCAGGACTGCTGACCCGCCAACAAGTTGCTTGAGGTCATTGCCAACGAGTTCGCTCCTCCAGCCTGATCCAAGTCGAGCGGTAGGAGCCCCACGGAGGAAATCTTCGAGGTCTGACCTGTTGGCCAAGAGGGCGGGATCAATCTTTGCCTGCCGAGCCAACTGGGCCACCCATGCGGTGATGAGCGAGAGCGCCGGGCGCAT
Organism: Acidimicrobiaceae bacterium; assembly: GCA_003514205.1. Lineage (GTDB taxonomy): Bacteria > Actinomycetota > Acidimicrobiia > Acidimicrobiales > Microtrichaceae > UBA11034. The sequence continues at coordinate 6,669 of DORQ01000349.1, read as the reverse complement.
AGATGCGGGCAATTCACCGGCAGGGTTGGGTGCATCGCGCCTAGGCGTCGCTGCAGCGTTCGCTATCACCGCAATGAGCTCCTCCGACACAGGCTTTAACGAGCGAGCATCGATGCCGCGAATCCCGGCAAACTCCGCAGGAACTGTTGGCTTAGCAACTGCAAGACCGACTACGGCCAAGTCTGCGAGCACATACCTTGGGGTCAGGTCGAGGGCTTGAGCCCGCTTCTCACGCCACTCGGCAATGGCTTGAGCGGTGGCGAGATCGCGACCTTTGAGATGGCGTGCCTCCTTGATCTTGCGCCACGCGTCTTCGGGTGCTCGTGGTCCTCGCGGCTCCATGTGAAGCTCCTCGGTAGCCTCTCTGAGCCAATCGAGGCGGCCGAGTTCATCGAGTTGGGCTGAGAGCGAATCTGCCATCTCGTCAAGCCACGCAACATCTGCGGCCGCGTACGCCAACTGCCGATCGGTCAGCGGGCGACGAAGCCAGTCCGTCAGGCGGTCGCCCTTCGCCGCTTGCACTCCGACTTCGCGATCAAGAAGCGATGCAAGTGATGCCGACGGGAACCCAAGCAAGCCTGCGGCAATTTGGGTGTCGAAGACATGCGCCGGAGCGGAGCCGATGCTGTGCTCCAGCACTTCCAAGTCCTGGCGGGAGGCATGCAAAATTGCAACTGATGGGCTCTCGAAAAGCGCGCTCAGCGGTGAGGGATCAACAGCGAGCGGGTCGATCAGGTAATTGACACCATTAACCCGCAGCTGGATCAGTGCCAACTGGGGAAAATAGGTTCGCTCCCGGTGAAACTCGGTGTCGAGCCCATAGCGCTCGCAGCCCTCCGCTCGGGCGAGTAACTCGGCAAGGGCAGGTTGTGTGGTGATGAGCTCGAAGCTTGGTGCTTCAGCCACGCTCCAACCCGGAGAGGGTCTCGCGCCCCGATTGAATCCAAGCGAGGGTTCCACCGGCAACGTTGGTGGCGCTTCGGCCCAGGAGGCTGAGATGCTCGCAAGCCTTCAGGCTCCGGCCGCCACTCTTGCAGATGATGTGAAGATCGCCTTCGGGGAGCTCATCGACCCGGTGGGCCAATTCGCTGAGTGGGATGAGAATCGCACCGGGGACGTGGGCCTCGGTGTATTCCTCAACCTCGCGAACGTCGATCACGGTGGCCAACGCTGCCAGCCGGATTGCGAACTCCTCGATGTCGATCTGCTCTATTTCAGCCATGGCCAAACACTACTTGAGCGCAACACCGAGGTCGTTGGAATCGACCACTGCTAGCGACCAGTTCCCTCAGCGGGCGGCCACTGCGGATCGAGTTGGCGGAGAAAGAGCTCGCAGCGTTGGGCCTCGTCATTCTCACCGATCTCCGCAGCAACTGTGGCGAGCCCACTCAGTGCTCGAAGAAACCCACGGTTCGATTCGTGTTGCCATCGCACATAGCCAGTGCCGCGCCACCCACTTTGACGGAGTCGGTCCAGGCCTCGGTGATAGCCGACCCGATATGCCGCGTATTGTTCGATTGGATCTCGGCCAAGGGCGCCGAGTTGGGCCCACGCATCGAGAAACCTCGGTTCGGAAGTCAGCACTGAGGCGACGGCATCGCGGCGCTGATCCTCGGGGAGCGAGATGGCCGCAGCGAGTGCATCCAGGAGCGCTGTCGGTTCAGGAGTGAGAACCGTCTCAGGCGGGCCGTTCTGGGAAAGGTTGATCGAGGTCATGGGAGGAGTCTATGTGGCGACCTTGGGCCTGGCGGTTCAGCGCTCTTCCTCTGCCTCATTCTCGAGAATTGCCAGCATCTCCTCAGCTTCGGTGTCGGAAATGAACTCGGGATTCTCTGGTTGGTGCGAGGAGCGTTCCGTGAGGGCTCGGCGATCGGACCAACGTTCGCGGAGTTCATCGATAGCACGTCGGGCATCGCTGGCCAGTCGCTCAGGAAGCGACTCCCCCGCCTCCTCAGCTGATTGAAGCTCTGCAAGATACGCCTTGGCATTGAAATAGCCCTGTTCAATCAGGGTGCGAGATTGACTGAAATCGTCAAACTTCACCCCAGGCCGTGTGCCGGGCGGCAGAACAATCGCCTCGACAGAACGAGGAACCGTGGAGAGATCTCGTGCAAACCGGCTGTTTCGAGCTACCCAATATGCAATGAGCGCAGCGTCGATCGGGCGCTTCACCGTCGGGTTCGGTCGACCATGATGGCCAACGTGGCAGACATAGATCCGCTTCGCTCCAAGGTCGACGGCACGCTGGATCGGCACATTGTTCAGAATTCCGCCATCGAGGTAGCGGTGACCATCGATAGTGACCAATGGGTACACCGAGGGCAATGCCGATGAAGCGAGTATGGCGGGTAGGAGCGCTCCCTGATCGAACCACTTCTCCTTGGCAGCATCAATGTCGGTGGCCACGCACTGAAATGGAACCGCTAGCTCTTCAAAATGCTGGCGACCATCGAGAAAGTGGAGAATCGAGTTCTGCAGTCCCTGGTTTGAATGAAGCGACTCGCCCTTCCTGATGAGCTGAACCGGGTTTGGCATCCATGATTCCGGCATGAGGTTCTCTGGAGTTGCTTCGAGTTCACACCAAATCCGCTCCAGACGATCAAGCCCGACCCCAGTCGAATCAACTGCGATTGCCCCGCCGTTCAACGCGCCAACTGAGCAACCAACGATGAGATCCGGGCGAATACCCTCCTCATGCAAGGCCCTCAGCTGACCCACCTGGATGGCACCGAGGTTGCCTCCGCCACTCAATACGAATGCAACCTCGGGTCGTTTGCGACGAAGCGAACGCTTCTTAGGCGCAGGAGTATTCACATACTGAATGCTAGTGGTGCTTTCCCGCCGTGAACCGTCCTGGGGTTCATTGTCCTGGGG
>DORQ01000349.1:2055-3616 GCA_003514205.1 Acidimicrobiaceae bacterium | reverse complement strand
GAACTGTCCCGCCGTTCATTGGGCCGAGGGCAGTAGGCGCTGGACCGATGAGCGAATCACCTCAGCGAATGCTGCCGGAAGGCGCAGGTGTACTGCATGGTCGGCCCCAGGGATCTCCACCAACTCCGCGTTGGGGCATCGACGGGCGTATTCGGCGGCGGTCCGCTTGTTGTGGGTACCACTTTCCGATCCGAACCCAGCAACCACGGCACAGCGGATCTCCTCGAGGGGCAGGTTCGCCTCCTGGCGTCTGCTCATTCGAAGGTCCGCCAAAAGCGCCTCGCCATCACGTTCTCGGAGCGTGCGTTGTGCCTGTGGAACACGACTCCACAGTCGTGGTCCGAGAACAGCCTCAAGGAATCGGTGAGCGGCAGCGGCTGGATCGAGATCCAATACTGAGCTTCCCACAGAACTCGCGTACCAAGGCTCCCAGGGCATCGGGGGCTCCCACAGCACCGCTGCGACTGCGCTGAGGTCGTTGTCGGAAAACTCTCGTTGTAGGTCAAGAAGTGCTCGGGCTGCGATGAGTCCCCCCTGGCTATGGCCAACCAGGAGGAGCTTTCGATCAGCAAGTTGGCTGCCATCGAGGCCAAACTCGATGACTGAACGCAAGTCATCGGCAGAGTGCGCCAAGGTCTGACAAGGCGTTGATCCGTACGAGTCGGCATAGCCCCGCCGGTCGTAACAGATCACGTCGAACATTGGCAGCGATCGAGCAACGCGGCGGAAACCTGCCGCTCGATCCATCACACCGTGACAGAAAATGACGAGCGCCGGACCTGAGGACCGTGAATCGTTGGATTCCGGACGGTATCGAACGAGGCTCAGGCCGTCGACAGAGCCAATGGTGGGCTTAGGGAACTCTGACAAGGCGTAATAAGTCAGTGGTCTTTGCCCGAGAGCCGCCGCCACCTCCTGCCAGAACCGCAACAGTGTCTCCGCTCTTGATATGGCCCAGCTCGCGGGCCGTGAGCACCAGTGAGTTCATCATGTCGAGGCTGTCGGTGGCTCGCGAGGCTGGCAACGGTGTCGTGCCCCAACTGAGTGTGAGTTGATGTCTCGTGCGGGCATTCGTTGAGAACCCGAGAATTGGCATCGATGGTCGGAATCTGGCAATTGATCGAACGGTGAAACCCGACTCGGAAACGGCGATGATCGCGCTGGCGCCCATTTCGGTGGCCGCTCGCCACGCTGCGCCGGTCATTGCGTCGGTGAGATGCATATCGTCATCACCGATACTGGCGAGACGAATTTCACGCAGACGTGTCGCCCAACCGTTGTAGTCGAACTCGTCGTCAGCGTGGCCGCAGATTCGAGACATCGTGGCGACCACGTTCACTGGATCGACTCCGATCGCTGTTTCTGCGGACAGCATGACCACTGACGAGCCATCAAACACGGCATTTGCCACATCGGAGACTTCGGCACGGGTCGGTGTGGAGTTGGTGATCATCGATTCGAGCATCTGTGTCGCTGTGATGACTGGCTTTCCTTGAGCGATGCATTCACGAATGATTCGCTTTTGGAGGTGCGGAAGTTCTTCGATCCCCATCTCGATGCC
>DORQ01000349.1:0-1821 GCA_003514205.1 Acidimicrobiaceae bacterium | reverse complement strand
CCCACTCGTCTGACGTCGTGGGCTGATCGAACAAAAGAGAGGGCAATCATGTCCACCCCTTCCTCGACGAAGGCGTCGAGTTTGTACAGATCCTCCGCCGTTGGAGTGGTGAGCCCAAGACGGTCTGAGGGGATATGAAGCCCCGGTCGTCCTTGGATCGCTCCACCGGAGGCCACCTCGGCTTTGGCACTCTCTGCATCTACTGAGCAGATGGTGAGGCGAACGGTACCGTCACCGAGCGCCACCGAGTCGCCCGGCTGAACGTCTCGGAGCAGATCGAGGTAATCCACCCCGAGGCTGGTCGCGGTAGAGGTTTCCTTGCCGGGAACTAGCTCGATGGTTGCGCCCACCTGAAGTGACACACCACCGTCGGGAAGCTGTCCAATGCGAACTTTGGGTCCGGGCAGATCTGCCAAGATACCGATGCTTTTCCCGCTAGCTTTCGCAACTTCTCGAATCATTCGGTAACGCTGAACAGCGTCGGAGAGGCTGCCATGGGCAAGGCCAATTCGAAAGACATCGACTCCGGCCTCGATCATTTCGGCGAGAACTCGAGGATCATCTGAGGATGGCCCAACGGTTGCCAGGATTTTCGTGCGACGTGCCATGAACTGCAACCTATCGCCGTCTTGGCCCGATGAAGGGCACCTTTGCGAATCCACCGGGCTCGCGGTGGGTGACCTGCTCCGACCGAGGCTGGGCCGTTGTGCCCCGGAGCTGGGCAATTCGTCCTGTCTGCTCAACTATTTCTCAAGTTGGTCGAGCAGGCGTCGATGAGGATTTCATACGCAGTTTCCGGATCGAAGTCGATCCACTCACTTCGAGGAGCAACAATGTCATCCAGCACTACCTTCCGAGCCACCACCAGATCACGAGTTGGCGGCGCCGTCCTTGCGGGCATCGCAGCCTTCGGCCTCGTGGGAGCCTCAGCGGCTTCACTTGGTGGCATCACCAGCTCCTCGCTCGGAGCCGATGTTGGTGTCGTCGCCAGCTGTGACACCGACGGAGTCACAGTGACGTTCACCAACGCGTATGACGCCACACTTGGTCGCTATCAAGCAACGGGTGTGACCGTTGGCGGCATGAATGCAGCCTGCACCGGCAAGGCGCTCAATCTGACGCTGAAAGACGCCGCTGGCGGTTCGCTCGGTTCGCTGAGCACCGCGTCGGTCAGCGGTGCAACTGCCGCGATGACCTTCGCCCCAGGTTCCACCGTGGACGCAAAACTCGTTGAGGGTGTTGCAGTCGTCATCTCCGGCTAACCAATCTCACGTACCCCAGCACGGAGTCGGGACGAGGGAGTATTCCCTCGTCCCGACTCGCTCGTTTTGGGGAGATTCTCCTCACATTCCCCGGCCAACTACCGATAGGACTCGATGGCGAGTGTTGCTCCAGTTCCAGAATCAGAGCGCCAGGTGGCGCCTTCTGGTGAGGACGGTACCCAGGGGCACGCTGCAACGGAAGAGGCTCGGCCCCGACCCAACAGGATTCTGCGTCAGAGGTCTCGGCGGCGCAGGTCCCGCAGATCCCGAGCTCGAACGGTTCTTCAAACGCTGATCTTCATCGCGTTCGCGATTGGCATGTGGCCGATGCGCCTTGGAGGGTTCAGCAACTTCATCGTGGTTCGGGGGGCTTCGATGGAGCCGCACTTCCACTCAGGCGACATGTTGTATGTGTGGTCCGCGGACTCCTTCGAGGTTGGTGATGTCGCTGTCTACCGAATCCCCAAGGGCCAGGCTGGCGCCTCCAACTTGGTTGTTCATCGAATCATTGGGACTACCGACGAGGGCAAGTATCTGTTTCAGGGTGACAATCGGGAAT
>DORQ01000040.1 GCA_003514205.1 Acidimicrobiaceae bacterium | reverse complement strand
CGTCGCTCATGTCGTACTTGGCTCGCAGATACGGTGTGAAGGCCGGGAGTCCTTCGGGAGCATCCAGCCCTGCCAGGGCGAACAAGTCCCGCTCGTCCAGCTCCAGCACCCGGCTGAGTCGCTGGAGCACCGCAGGCTTGGCCGTTTGGTAGTCCCCGGCCTCCAGCCGTGCCAGGAAGGAGTGGTGCAGCTGCACCAGTGGCGCCAGCTGACGAAGCGACAGTGCCAGAGCCTCTCGTGCCCTACGAATCGCGTCACCGAGACGTACCCCATCTGGTTCAATCTGTTTCGTATTGCTATCTGCCATCTCCACTTCCTTTCGTTCTACTACAATTGTACGCTCCACGTCGCGAATGGTAAACAGTATTTGTTCATTCTACAACAGCATGTAGGGATACCATGGCTTGCTCATAGGATTCGATTAGTGCTGGTCCGACCTGGTTCAGGCTGAACTGTTCTGCAGTGACGTGTTGCTTCGTAATAAGCTCTTTGCGTTCTGCATTATCTAAAGATAGGACCCTTCGGGCAGCCTCAGCGAAAGCTCCGGGGTTGGATGGCGGAAAGAGTTGGCTTTCATGCCCCTGCAAGGTGCTTGCGTAGCCTGGGTTGGAAGCAGCAATGACTGGGACGCCGGATCTCATTGCTTCCACTAGAACGAGACCGAAACTCTCGCCGCCGATGGCTGGGTAGACGGCCATCGCGGATCGACGCAGATGGTCAACCATTTCGTCATCCGAGAGACGGCCTAGAAAAGACACCCGTGATTGCAGCCCGAGTTGGCCCGTGATCCGTTCCAGGCGGTGCCGCTCTGGACCATCGCCAATTAGCTGCAAGGGAGGAGCATCGCTCCATTGGTTCGCAAGCTCGGCGTAGCCGTGCAGCAAGGACTCAACTCCCTTTCGTTTCGCGAGACGACCGGTGTAGGTGATGACCGGATCCGTGTGAGTGGTTTTGGTAACCGATCCCAACTGAACAGGTGGGGGCACGACGTCGCACGCTCGCCCAGTGACCGACGAGGCAAACTCGGCAACCATCCCCGAAGTGGCCGTTAGGCCGTCGAGCTTGCGATCAAGGTGTCTACTCAGTCGGCCGACAGCCCCGAGTAGAACCTCGTCCGACTTTCCCATAGGCATCAAGTGATAGGTGCCGACCACCGCAGTGGCGGTCCTTCCCAGCGCTCGCCTAACCCGAGCCCCTACAAAGGGCCCATCGGGCAGTTGCACATGGGCAATATCGAATCCGCCCTCACGGAGCAGATCCATACTTCGCTGCGCACGCCGGGGGAAGACTGCAGCTCCGAACTCATTACCATTTCCAGACATCGACACTGTGCGTGCGAGGGTGTGAACGGTTCCCGAGTGCGCCTCGTAGGGTTCGGAGCGCGGTCCACTCGTAAAGTAGTGAACGTCGATGCCTTGGTCGGCCATCCATTCACCGACTGTTGCCGTGTAGCGTTGCACGCCATCCTGGCGTTCAATCGGCCCATCCGTAACTAACGCGAGACGTTCAATACTCATTTGGCTTTTCCGTACCTTCTACATCAATTGTAGTCCTTTTAGTAAACTTTTGCCAATATTGGACAATCACCCATAGGCCGACCGTGTGCTCCAGAACGCGCCAAATCGCCCAAAGTCCGACGACCGCAAATACGGGCCAAGTCGACATGGCTGATGCCTTCGCGTTGACTGGCGAGAAGGCTGCCAAGTACAGCACAGCGAATGCGACAGCTAGTAGGAACCGTGAGAAGGCGAGCAGGTCGAGCTGTTTGTCTCCAAACATCGACCGGGCATCCTGCGACAGTTCGATGTCCACAGTTGCGCCCTTTGTCGGCGGGTTACGTCGTTTGACCTCTGCCACCTTCATGAAGATGGCTTGGAGAAGACAGATTGCTATCAGGTTGATGACCAACGCCGAGATAGGAACGACCGCCATCCAAATGTTGGTGCCAGCAGTTTGGCGGACCAGGAACTGAAATGGGAAGAACGTAAAGACGAGGAACGACAACGCAAGAATGCCTGTTTGCACTCCCTGGCTTCTACCGAATTTTGCGCTCCGAATGATCTGATTGAGGTTGTACCATGCGTCGATCGACACGGCCGTGACGCCGAGGATGGTCACCGCCCAAACGGTTCGGGCTCCTTGAAACTCCGTCCAAGTTGCGTCGGGTAGCCCGGTTCCGAGCGCCACCCCGAGCGATGCACTGAGCAGCACGCTGTACAGAATCTCCAACTGTCGAGACCAGAAGGTCGGATCGTTCGATTCTCTCTGCTGCGGTTCGTCTGTCACGTCGTTCATCTGAGCCTCCAACCGCCGCATGGATGAACCGGCCAGCGTACCAAGGGGCGGCGCAACCACGAACGGTGAGCTACAACAACCCAAACACATACACCCCACGTCCTCCCTCAACCACCCGTATCTCCCCATTCATCTCCATGTCTCGTACCCAGCCTTCAACATCCAGCTGCACATACGGCCACAGTCCTTCGGGTACGCCAGGGAAGTGGTCGATCGACACCCCCATGTCGTCGAGCATCGACTCAGCCCACTCAGTGGTGGAGCTGAATTCCCCCTCAAAGCGCTCCTCGAAGCTGTGGAACGGATCATCCTCGGGCGCCATGTCCCGAATGTCATCCCACCAGACCCCGAAGGCAGCGCCGTGCTCGACAATGCCCTGCGCCAGCTCGCCAATTTCCGCCAGCGACTGGTACTCACCGATGCGCACGTTGCCGAAACCCTCGTAGTCGTGGACGGCGTACTCCTCAGCAACCTCCCCATACCGCTCAGCCGTCGGTGATTCTGCCAGCATCTCCTGGGCAACCTCACCGAGAATCTCAGCCTCGTGGTCTGCATCGACCCAGCGCCCATGTAGGACCCCGGCGTTGTAGTCGGTCAGCGATGCCAGGTAGATGCGGGGCGGAGTCGGAGGCCGTTCTCGACTCAGTCGCCCTTCTTCTCCATGCACAGCAGCCTGGACCACCTCGTCATCTGCCGCGTCCACCGCACCCTCTGCTTGCTGTGCTCCGCTCGTCTCGTCAATCCTCATGTTCCACCTCCTCTCGGGTCGCTCCGCGCCCGTTACGTGCTTGTTTCTCTCCGTCGACGACCGTCGTGGTGTCGACCACCGTTTCCGTTGCTGCCTCACGCTCGGCGCGAGCGCCAGCGATCCGCTGCTCAGCCAGCCCGATGAAC
>DORQ01000299.1:16314-18480 GCA_003514205.1 Acidimicrobiaceae bacterium | reverse complement strand
AGCTGCGCCGAGGCGCTGGCGCGCCGAACGAGGAGTGCGCTTGGCGAATTCGCACGGTAATCGCCGGACCAGACCCAGCCGTGGCGAACGCTCAGGCCCTCGAGGACCTTGAGCGCGGAGCAACAGCGTTGAGGTTCGAGCTTGAGGGGTCAGCTGCCGGTGGGGTGGCGCTGGACTCAGAAGCAGCCAGCCGACTCTTTGACGGCATCCTCTTCGACCTGATCGACGTCAGCTTCTCTTCGGGAACTGCCTATGTTGCGAACCTTGAGCATCTCGCCGATGCGTGGCATGGAGCCGGGCTGAGTGCTCAACAGCTTCGAGGTTCACTCTGTGCAGACCCAATCGGCTTCTCTGCACGCAGTGGTGAGTTTGATCATGGGTTGGAGGTTCACCTCAGTGAGGTGGTTTCCTTCGCTCAAGCATGTCGGCGCTGGCCGAATCTTCGGGCGATTGAAATCGACGGGACGGTGTACAGCGACGGTGGAGGATCAGAAGCCCAAGAGCTCGGCGCACTCATAGCAGCAGGAGCGGCCTATTTGCGGGGGCTTGTCTCAGCAGGTTGGAGCGTCAACGATGCCGCGAAGACGCTGTCGTTTCGCACCACCGTTGACGCCGACGTCTTCGCCTCTATTGCCAAGCTTCGAGCGTTCAGGACGTTGTGGAGCTACATCATCTCGGAATCTGGAGGAGATCTTGCCGCTGCTGCGGCGCCAGTCGATGTTGTGACTGCTGCAACGATGCACACCCGTCGAGACCCGTGGGTGAATATCCTCCGAACTACCGCAGCAGGTTTCGCTGCCGGTGTTGGGGGAGCAACCTCGGTGACAGTGCGGCCCTTCGATGAGGCCCTGGGTGAACCTGACGAACTTGCTCGCCGGATCGCTCGCAATACCCAGCTTCTTCTTCAGGAAGAGTCCCACGTCGGCGAGGTCATCGATGCTGCGGGAGGTAGCTGGTACGTCGAGTCGCTGACCGATCAGCTGGCCGCGGCTGGATGGGCGCAGTTCGTGAAGTTGGAAAAGGCTGGCGGTATCTGGAACGCGTTGGCGTCAGGTTCATTTGCTGACGACATCGCAGCAGTGGCTCAGCAGCGCAGCCGTAACATCTCGACGCGACGAGATCCGCTTACTGGAGTAAGCGAGTTTCCAAACCTCCACGAGGACCTTCCCGTTCGGCCTCACTCGGCTGAAGCTGTGGCCGGAGGGGACCATGCAATCAAGCCGTTTCGACGCGCAGCAGCATTCGAGACACTCCGTGATCAAGGCGACGAACTGCTCGCAGCCACTGGAACTCGGCCGGGAATCTTCCTCGCCACGCTTGGCCCAGTAGCAGTTCATACCGCACGTGCGAGTTTCGCAAAGAACTTCTTTGAGGCATGCGGGATTGAAGCACTTGGCTTTGAGGGCTCAGAGGACCCAGACCTCGTCGCCGAGGCATTCGTCGCGAGCGGCGCTTGTCTCGCAGTGATCTGCTCATCTGACGGGTTGTACGAAACCATGGCGGTTGGGGTGGCTCAACGACTGAAAGCAGCGGGAGCGAAGCGGGTGTATCTGGCGGGCAATCCAGGAGCACTCCGGGAGGATTTAGAGCTCGCTGGCGTGGACGAGTTCATCAAGGTAGGTACCAATGTTGTTGAATGCGGCGCTGGCGCCTACGAAATCCTCGGAGGTCAATAATGAGCGGTTTGCCTGACTTCACCACTTTGGCTGGCCCACAGCGTCCAGTTGAGCCAGGCGTTCGGCCTCAATGGTCAGACGTATTGTCATCAACGCCTGAAGGTATTGATATTGCCTCGATCTACGGGCCAGATGACCTCCGAGGCGTGGACTTCTTGGGAACGTACCCAGGCATAGCGCCGTTCCTGCGTGGTCCATATCCCACGATGTATGTGAATCAACCGTGGACCATTCGCCAGTACGCAGGATTCTCAACAGCGGAGGACTCCAACGCCTTCTATCGCCGGAATTTGGCGGCCGGACAAAAGGGACTCTCAGTGGCGTTCGACCTCGCCACGCATCGCGGGTACGACTCAGATCATCCGCGGGTGGCCGGAGATGTTGGCATGGCAGGAGTTGCGATCGATTCCATTTACGACATGCGGGTGCTTTTCGACGGAATCCCCTTGGATGAGATGTCGGTTTCGATGACCATGAATGGCGCGGTGCT
>DORQ01000299.1:13327-16101 GCA_003514205.1 Acidimicrobiaceae bacterium | reverse complement strand
GGAACCATTCAGAACGACATCTTGAAAGAGTTCATGGTTCGAAACACCTACATCTATCCGCCAGGACCCTCAATGCGGATCATCAGTGACATCTTCTCCTACACCAGCCAAAACATGCCGAGGTACAACTCCATTTCGATCTCGGGCTACCACATGCAAGAGGCAGGGGCCACCGCCGACCTTGAGCTTGCCTACACCCTCGCCGACGGCGTCGAATACATCAGAGCGGGCCAAGGAGCTGGACTCCACGTGGATGCCTTTGCTCCGAGATTGAGCTTCTTTTGGGCAATCGGCATGAACTACTTCATGGAGATCGCGAAGCTTCGAGCGGCCCGGCTGTTGTGGGCAAAATTGGTGCAGCAATTTGGCCCCGAGAACGACAAGTCGTTCTCGCTTCGAACACATTCGCAGACATCAGGCTGGTCACTCACCGCCCAAGACGTCTACAACAACGTGGCGCGAACTTGTATCGAAGCGATGGCCGCTACGCAGGGACACACGCAGTCGCTTCACACCAACGCACTCGATGAGGCGCTCGCATTGCCCACCGATTTCAGCGCGCGGATTGCGAGAAACACCCAGCTGTTCCTCCAGCAGGAATCCAACACCTGCAGAGTGATTGACCCCTGGGGAGGCAGCTACTACGTGGAGCGACTGACCTATGACTTGGCACGTAAGGCCTGGGCTCGAATCGAGGAAGTCGAGGAGCTTGGCGGAATGGCCAAGGCGATCGAGGCGGGAATTCCGAAACTTCGAATTGAGGAAGCCGCCGCCCGGACGCAGGCGCGAATTGATTCTGGTCGCCAATCTGTCATTGGGGTGAACAAGTATCGACCGGCCGGGGGCGAGTCGATCGATGTGTTGAAGATCGACAACGCCACCGTTCGAGCGGGCCAGCTCGCCAAGCTCGAACGACTTCGGGCAGAGCGTGACAATGCTCTGGTTGAGCAGTCGTTGCAGCATCTCACGAACGCGGCTGAGCGCGGCGACGGCAACCTGCTGAGTCTTGCGGTCATTGCTGCTCGGTCCATGGCTACGGTGGGCGAGATCAGCGACGCTCTCGAGAAGGTCTACGGCCGACATCGGGCGGAGATCCGATCAATTTCAGGGGTGTATCGAGGCGAAATGGGCGAGAACAACGATGCAGTGGAGGCAGTTCGAGCCCAAGTCGCAGCTTTTGAGGTGGCAGAAGGCCGACGACCTCGAATCCTGCTGGCCAAGATGGGCCAAGACGGTCACGACCGTGGTCAGAAAGTGGTGGCCTCAGCGTTCGCAGACCTTGGATTTGTTGTCGATATCGGCCCGCTGTTCACGACCCCCGCAGAGGCGGCTCAACAAGCGGTCGACGCTGATGTGCACATCGTAGGAGCGTCCTCGTTGGCAGCTGGTCACCTGACCTTGGTGCCAGAACTCAAGGCAGAGCTGGCGGCGCGGGGCAGAGAGGACATCCTTGTGGTTGTTGGTGGTGTGATCCCGCCACAGGATTTCGACGAGCTTCGAGCGGCTGGAGCCGCGGCGATCTTCCCGCCGGGAACCGTCATTGCCGAGGCCGCCCAGGATCTTCTTCGCCAGCTGTCAGCCCGGCTTGGCCATGACAACGCTTGAGGAGTTCGTCACCGGTGTTCTCGAAGGCGATCGCACAACGTTGAGCCGGGCAGTCACACTCATTGAGAGCAGGAGGAGTGACCATCAGCACCTAGCGGCTCAACTCATCGCAGAGCTGGGCAAGCACCCAACCTCCGCGCAACGGATAGGGATCACTGGGGTTCCTGGAGTCGGGAAGTCAACCTTCATCGACCAGTTCGGAATGAACCTCATCGAACAAGGGCATCGTGTCGCAGTGCTCGCGGTAGACCCAACCTCACAGCGAACTGGGGGCTCGATTCTGGGTGACAAAACCCGGATGCAGCGACTCGCTGTATCACCCGAGGCATTCATCCGTCCCTCTCCAGCGGGTGCGACGCTCGGTGGAGTGACCCGCTCCACGCGGGAGGCCATGTTGCTGTGTGAGGCGGCGGGCTTTGATGTGGTGTTGGTCGAGACGGTTGGGGTCGGCCAAAGCGAGACGATCGTCTCGGAAATGGTCGACTTTTTCTTGGTCTTGATGCTGTCGGGTGCTGGCGACGAACTTCAAGGAATCAAGAAGGGCGTGTTGGAGCTTGCCGATGCGGTCGCCGTGAACAAGGCGGACGGCGACAATTCACTGAGGGCAGCTCAGGCCGCTGCTGAGTATCGTCATGCATTGCGCCTGATGGCGCCGGAATCCCCCAACTGGAGCCCCCCAGTGGTGACCTGTTCGGGGCTGACGAATGAGGGATTGGCAGAGTTGTGGCAGATCATCCAGCAGCAGCGGGAGGTGTTTGAGGCCTCCGGTGAGCGTGTTTCTCGGCGGAGAACGCAACAAGTGAGGTGGATGTGGTCGATGATCCACGATCGCCTCGATGATGCATTCCGGTCAGATCCGCAGGTTTCGGCGCTCATGGCAGATGCAATCGCCGAAGTGGAAGCGGGAACTCTGGGAGCAACCAGTGCGGCTGAGCAGCTGACGAGCGCCTTTCTTGAGGGAAGTTCACAGAAGGAGCGGACCAGAGAGTAAAGAAATAGGCTGAAATGCCCTGAAAGGGGTTGAGTACGGTGGTTCGCATGGCCCATACTTCCGAATGGCCCGTTCCCCGTTCATTTCCTGGCGACAGCTCCAGCTGAATGCCATCCTTGGCGCCGCAGTCCTGGCTGGCTGCGGGCTCGTTGTGCAGCAGTCCGGTGCCCAACCATCC
>DORQ01000299.1:0-13196 GCA_003514205.1 Acidimicrobiaceae bacterium | reverse complement strand
GCCCAACCATCCGGAGAGCCGTCGGAGCGTGCGGTGGCGAGTGATTCCTCGGGTCGGGTCGGCTCGGGCGCGGTGCTTGGCCCGGCGAGCTCCATAGAACGATTTCGACCAAGTGAGCTAGTGGTGAAGATCGAGGTGACTGGTTGCGGATTCACGCAATGGGGAACCGGCAGCATCGTTGGCGGCCAGATTCTGACGAATCGCCATGTTCTCGATGGAGCAACCGGGATAACTGTCGTGCATCCAAACGGCGAACGCTACGTAGTCCAACAGTTTGAGGTTGCTGACAGTCTGGATCTTGCAGCGCTTCCACTGAATACCGCACATGATGGATTTGCCTGGGGCACCAGTGACGATGGTCCGCTGGTAATGGTTGGCGTCGACCCTTCGGCTGATCCACGTACAACGGCCGTAGTGGTAGATGAGCGTCTCGTGGGTCAGCTCCATAGTGATCCGGGCGAGGTTCTGATGCTGGACACGAAGGTCGAACCCGGCAACTCGGGATCCGGCGTGTCGACACCGGAAGGACAATTCGTTGGGCTGATCTACGCCTCAGCCGAAGCAGGAGGGTGGGGCCTGGCTATCGGGGTCGAGTCCATTCGAGCTGAGCTCGATCGACTGATTCCAACCACACTCAACCCAGGTTGTGGTTGATTCTGACGAGGTGTTTGAGTCGGTCTCAGGTGGCCAATGGACTAGAGGACAACAACTCTTCCGGTACAACCCAAGGGGAGCGAGACAACGTTTCGGACGTAAACCGGTCGACCAGCTCTCGGGGGACGATTTCCTTCTCGGGAACCTCGAGGCCCGCACTTCGGGCGAGCTGAGCGCACAACATGGCGGGCGTTTGCCCAGCCTCGAACCGCTGGCCCAGCGTCACTGCGCCGTGGCGCTTGGCAAGCCGGCTTCCATCGGGGGCCAGCACCAATGGAATATGTGCATAGCCGGGCGGCGTGAAGCTACAGGCCTGCGCAATTGCGAGCTGGCGCGGGGTTGAGCTCAAGAGGTCGTCGCCACGCACCACGCACTGAACCTCAGTCGAAGCGTCATCGAATACGGACGCGAAGTTGTAGGAAACCACTCCGTCGTTTCGCACCAAAACAACATCGTCGACGGGGCCAGACACGGTTCCCACAACGGCGTCGTCAAAGGAGAACTCGGCCTCGGTGACCAGTAGGCGAAGCGCTGGCGGTCGACCTTGGGCTTCGCGGGCCGAGCGCTGCGCTCGGGTGAGATGACGACAGGTCTGCGGATAGAGTCCGCCGATTCCATGTGGAGCCTGGGCGGACTCTGCGATTTCGCGGCGGGTGCAGTAGCACCAGTAGGTGCGTCCGCTAGCGGAGAGATCCGCAATCGCTTCCCGGTAGATTTCGACGCGATCGGTCTGGCGCAGCACTGGCCCGTCCCAATCGATACCGAAGGTTTGGAGATCAGCGCACTGCGAGCGCTCCCATTCAACGCGCGATGTGATGGGATCCAGGTTCTCCATTCGGAGCCAGAAGGCACCGCCCTCGGCGCGTGCCCACAGCCAAGCCACCAATGCCGTTCGCAGGTTTCCTAGGTGGAGGTCTCCAGTAGGACTCGGGGCGAACCGACCGTTTCTCATCGAGGAGTTTGTAACACAGATGCCCCATTCCTGGCCGACCACCAAGTTCGGTGATGGGTGCTACGTTCCCTGAAACACTGCAGCGCGTTCAACCTATCGAGACGCGCTACTACAGGGGGGATCACATGCCACGACTTCGAGAAGTTCCACGGTCTGAGGCAACGGCACCGATTGTCGAGGCGATGTATCAGTTCATGTTCGCTGATCGCGATCCTGTGATTGATCCGGGCACCACCTCAGGCACACCAGGCGACTGGTGGACTGTGTTCGCTGGGGTGCCGGAAATACTTGAGCATTGCGTCAACGGCTTCGTGTTGTATCGAAACCCCGCACGAAGGTTAGATCCGGTCCTTCGAGAGCTCGGCCAAACGCGTGCAGGGTGGGTCGTCGGCAGCCAGTTCGTGTTCTCCCAACACACCAAGTCCTGTCGGCTTCTTGGGATGTCTGAGGCGAAGATCGCCGCGATCGCGTACTGGCAGGCGTCGGAGGAGTTCAGTGAGGTTGAGCGCCTCGTGCTCGCCTATAGCGACGCACTTGCTGGAGCGCAGGGTCGGGTTCACGATGAGCTCTTCGCGGCGCTGCAACGGCACCTGAGTGATGAGGAGATTCTCGAACTGACCTACATCACCTCGCTGTACGTCATGCACGCAATCATGAGCCGGGCGCTTCGAACTGAGTACGACGATCGTGATGACCCAATTGTCGAGGTTGCTGCGGCTGAGGGCTTCTCGGGGTACGGCGCTCCAGCGATTCCTTCTGATCTCACCGAGCGGGAGTAGCAAACCATGGCCCACGCAGCGATCTCAGCGGCTGAGGCTGATCGAATTCTTGCGGCCGCCGTTTTGGACGACGAGGCTCGCCAAGACCCCCTTGATGCCTATCGTCGATTGCACGAGGGTTCCCCGCGGTGGACGAGTGCGTCTGGGGCGACGGTGGTTGCCGGCTATCACGATTGTCTTGATGTACTTCGACGACCCAAATGGGGACGCGCCGAGGCAGATATGGAGTTGCCCACCGGATTGTTCCGCCCTCGGAGCCCAATGGAGCAGAACTCCCGAGCGATGCTGCTGATGAACCCACCGGATCACACTCGGATCCGCGCCCTAGTCAGTCGTGCGTTCACGCCGAACAGGGTCGAAGCGCTCCGTCCGCGAATTGAGATGCTGCTTCACCCCTTGCTTGATGCTGCAGAGGAGCGAGGCCAGATCGAACTGATGGA
Organism: Acidimicrobiaceae bacterium; assembly: GCA_003514205.1. Lineage (GTDB taxonomy): Bacteria > Actinomycetota > Acidimicrobiia > Acidimicrobiales > Microtrichaceae > UBA11034. The sequence continues at coordinate 10,371 of DORQ01000299.1, read as the reverse complement.
GGAACTTGCAGTTCCGTTCCCGGTTGCGGTGATCTCTGAACTCCTTGGGGTACCACTCGATGAGACAGGGCGATTTGCTGGGCTGGTTCGCGACACCACTGCGACCATTGACGCAGCAGCCGATGAGGCAGCGTTGCGTCGAGCAGAAGCCGCAATTGGAGAGTTAGTCGGCTACTTCCTCGGCCTGATCGAGGAGAAGCGTTCCATGCCCGACGAGGCTCTCCTGAGCGCGCTGATCGAAGTGGAACAAGAGGGCGATCGCCTGAGTATCGAGGAACTGGTTGCCAATACCTTGCTCCTGTACGCGGCTGGGTTCGAGACCACCTCGAATCTGATCGGCAACGGGATGTGGGCGCTCCTTCGAAACTCCGACCAGATGGATCTACTTCGAGCGGAGCCCGAACTCATGGGCTCAGCGGTCACCGAGATCCTTCGATACGACAGCCCAGTTCAGCTCAATGTGCGAACCGCACTAGAAACCGACGAGTTGTTTGGAGCCATAGTTGGGCGGGGGCATCAAGCCATTGTGTTGCAAGGCGCCGCGAATCATGACCCAGAGGTGTACCAGAACCCGGCCAGGTTTGACGTGACGCGATTCGTAGATTCGAAGTGCCCGCAACCGCTGAGTTTTGGGTTCGGAATCCACTATTGCTTGGGCGCTCACTTGGCGCGAGCTGAGGGGGAGGTGGTGTTCTCGACGCTGTTGGAACGGTTCTCTCGCATCGAACTGGCCGGTCCTCCGCCGCGGTATCGGAGCAGTTTCACGCTCCGCGGTTGCGAACGAATAGAACTCAGTCTTCAGGTGTAGAGGAGAGGAGCCCGGCCGAACGGTTCCCGCTCGCGCGATGAGATCCTTATCGCTGCGAGTCCCTCACTGATCCGGCGGGAAGTTGGCCCGCTGGATCGAGTGCGATGCAGAGAAGCTCCTGATCTCCCTGCTCCCACTGCGTTTCGAGTGGGTACAGGTAGCTGACTTCGAGAATTGAGTCGTCATAGGCGATTCCAACGAAGGGTTCGAACTCTCGTTTGCAGATCTCCTCGCTTTGGCTAGAGATCTCCACGGTGCCTGGGTAGTCGCCATCTGGGAACTCCTCGACGTGATACACCTCCCCGGCGTGAGGCCCGTCGCAGTCCTCGCTAGTCATACCAGAGGAGCTTTCCTCGGGATCGGAGGTGCAGTCTCCGAGACGGAACTGCTCACTGCCAACGGCGATGGTGTTGTCGGGCGATGTGGAGGTAAAGGTGTCGTCAAAGGAGGTGGCCGTCTTCGTCGTTGAGCCGCCGAACGCAACCAGCAACCCGAACAGAATGAGGCCAATTGTCTCAAGCGCACCGAGGACGATTCCGGTGATGGCCATGCCCTTGCCGGTGAACTGTTGGGGTGCCTTGTTGATTGCACCGAGCCCAACGATGCCGAGCACCAACCCAATGAGGCCAGGCACGCCGAAGAAGCAGGGAATCAAGCCAATCAATCCGAGGACAAGGGAGGCAATCGCCATCGGGTGATTCTTGAGACCGGAGGGAAGTGGGGCTGCCCATTGCGGGTTCGGCTGCTGAGGCGGTGTCCATTGCGCTCCTGGAGCGGAATACGGAGCGCCTTGTCCGCTCATCATGCCCGGGGGTGGTGGTGGGTTCATACCCGGTGGCGGCGGCGGGTTCATGCCCGGGGGTGGTGGCGGCGGCGGGCTGTACTGGGGTGGGGCGGGAGTTTCTGCAGGCGTTTCCCACGGAGCGGAGGGCACCGCGTCGAATGGATTGTTGGCCGGGGGCTGCGGGGGGTCGAATCCGCCTGAACCAGGCTGTGGATTGCTCTCCCCGAATTGAGGTGTTTCACCATCGAACGTCACCGCGGAAGCGTAGCGCTGTGGGAAGTCCGAAGGGAGGACTTCGTTGTGGACGGTGACTTGGGTGTCTGGGAGTACGGTGTTCGAATGACCTCGCCGCTGAACCCCTACCCTGAAGCGTTGCGACCACTACTGCGAATCCGTGCCGTTGGGTTTGGAGCGGTGTTCCTGTTGATTCTGGCGGGGCCTGCGATTGTGCTGGGTGCTACTGCAGGTATCGCCTACGGAGTGTTGTTGTGGGGAGTCGGCGCGGCACTCACGATTGGCTGTGCGCTGTGGTGGGCTGGACTGGAGTTCAACAAGCGTGGCTGGCAGATGACCGAGGACTACGTGGAGACGCGTTCGGGAGTCATCATGATCAAGCAGGTGATGCTGCCCCGAGGCCGCGTCCAGAATGTGACTATCGACTCGGGCCCGCTTCGTCGATACTTCGGCTTGGCCTCGGTGATCGTGCATTCCGCAGGAGCAGCCACGCCAAACATTGCGCTGAACTCGATCCTCGAGGATGAGGCTGAGGAGCTCCAACATTCGCTGATCGGAAAAGGAAGGTCCGAGGACCCAGGAGCGCGTCTGGCGCAGGCGCCCGCGGAATGGAGCTCGCCGACCGCGCAACCACCCGCCTCCGGTGCACCAACCCAATGGCAACGGCCACCAGACCAGTGGCAACCGCCAACGCCTCCGAGCGGGCGATGACCCAGTTTCCAACCCAGCCAGCGACTGCCACCGAGCCGTTGCGCATTCGATTGCATCGGTTGAGCTACGTTCCTGCCGCGATTGGCCTGACGCTGACAGTCGCCGCTCTCGTTGCCAAAGCACTTGACCTCGTTGACCTTGACTATCGCGTCTTCGGGGTTGGCGTTGCGTCGTTTATTCGAATCGTCATGGTAGCCACGACGGAGGTGACCGTTACCGCCGACCAGATCCGGATGAAGTGGGGATGGATTTGGCTGGCCGACAAGACGATCCCGCTCGACCGAGTTCAGGACATCCAAGTGGAGCGGTCGATTACCGCGCGCGTGCTTGGCTTGGTCCAGGTTGAGGTGAACTCGGCAGGGGGTGCCGGCTCGATCAAACTGTCGTATCTGGATCTCGCCCACGCGGAGCTTCTGAAGCGAGAACTGAATCTGCGGGGGCTCGATAGCGCCGCGAACGTGTATCCGGGCGCCCCCACCGGTTCGGGAAGTTCACCCGAGCGACCCATTCATGCCCTGTCGATGAGCGAGTTTGCAAAGGCTCAGACTTCCGCACTGGTGTCGATGTTGCTTGGGGTATCAGTGCTGGGCCTTGTGGCGATCGCAATTGCCCAGACGCTGAGCTCAAGTGTCGCTGTATCTGTCTCCGCTGTCTTGGCAATCACGGCAGTCGGAATCGGCATCGTTGGTTTGATCTGGGCCTTGTCCACACTCTCGTTGTTTCTGACGCTGAGCCCTGGTCGTTCGACGATGACAGCGGGCCTGCTGAGAGTAGAGCAGGGAGTGTTGACGCTTCGAACTACAACCACACCGATGAAGCGGGTACAACTCTGTCGACTCCGTTGTGGTCCCGTTGGGCAATTGATGAACTGGATCAAGGTCGAGTATTCAAGTGCTGATGCAGCGATCGGAACGGGCCAGCAGCCCCGACAGGTGCTCGCGTTAGCGGTAGGAATCGATCAAGCGCTCGATGTGGCCGAGGCTGTGTTGGATGTGGCTGAATGCTCGACGATCCCCATGGAACCCTTTGGTCCAACCGTGCTGAAAACCTCCGTTGTGCGATCGATCATTACCGCAATGACCTGGTGGATCGGCCTCGGTTTGGCGGCGTTTGGTGCAGCGGCAATTGTTCGGGAAACGGCGAGCAACGCTGGAGAATGGTCTCGGTCAATCCTGCTCATTGGTGGCGCCGGTGGTGCGCTCGGGTTCGGCATATGGGTTCTTGGCTCCCTGTTGGTGGGCACAGTACGGGCGCGCCGCAGCGCAATTGGCCTTGGGGCGGACTCCCTTCTGGTACGCGATGGGTTCTGGCTCCTGCAGACGAAGGTCCTCCCGCTTGCGAAACTCCAGGCCGTAGAGGTCAGCGAGTCGCTCAGTCAGCGAATCGTTCATTCGGCGAGCTTGCGCGTCGATGTCGCGGGAACCGCAGGGCGGTATCCAGTCACGGCCCGCGATATCCCGTTCGCAGAGGCGAAACGGCTGCAGTCGTTGCTCATCGGTCGAGCTTCAGGGCTCGCCTTGCCCGATGGTGTGTAGGCGCTGAAGTGGTGGTCAGTCCCCACCGCGAAGATGCGTCGAACTTGAGGGAATGAGACCGCACTCAGCGTGGTTCCAAACGATATGCAAACAGTGGAGTTCTTCTGGCGACCAGGGTGCCCGTTCTGTGTGTTCCTTGATCGTGGCCTGCGCAAGCATCAGGTGACCATGACGAAGCGCAACATCTGGGAAGACGCGGAGGCCGCCGAGATTGTGCGTGCAGCGGCCAACGGGAACGAGACTGTGCCTACCGTTCGAGTCGGAACTCAGTACCTCGTTAACCCTTCACCCAAGGAAGTGGTTCGCGCCCTCGCAGCTTTACAGGCTTAGCTCTCCAGCGTTACGCCGTGGCGGAGTTCTTCCTCCGGCGGCGGTGAGGCCATTGTTGTATCGAACCGTCGGACACTCACGCGGGTGATCTTGCGGCCCTCGACTTCTTCGACCACGAGCTGGTCGGCGTTCACGAGCACTGTCTCGCCAACGCCCGGAACCGAGCCGATTTCTGCAAGAATGAGCCCAGCAATTGTCGTGACTTCAGCGTGTTCGTAGTCCAGCCCGAATTCCTCTCGGAGTTCAGTCAAGGTTGTTTCTCCGTCAACAGTGAACGAACCATCGGGGTGACGAACCACATCGCTGTCTTGTTCGGACACATGATCGTCCATGACCTCGGCGATCACATCATCAAGTGTCACGAAGCCGAGCGTGGAGCCGTACTCATCGACGACAAGGCTCGCATGCATCCGGTTCCGTTTGAACTGCTCTAACAGCTGTTCAGCGTTGGCGTTAGCTGCCACGCTCGTAACTGGTCTGGCCAGTGCCGCTAGGTCGAGGGGCAACCCCTGCTGCTGAGCTCGGATGAAGTCCTTGATGTGCAGGACCCCAATGACCTGGTCAAGGTCGCCGTCCACCACCGGGTATCGGCTGATTGGAGAGTCCGAAATCCGAGCAACAACCTCGGACTCTGTCGCGTCGATAGCCAGGGTCTCCACTCGTGAACGCGAGGTCATGAGCTCCTCAGCGGTGGTTTCATCGAGGTCGAAGATGTTCTTGATGAGGTTTCGTTGGATGGCTCCGAGTTGGCCACTATCAGCCGCCTCATCAGTGATGATTGCCAACTCTGTGCTGGTGTAGAGCGACAGTTGGTGGTCTGGCTCGGGTATCCGAAGCGCCCGCATGAGCCCGAGTGCTGCCATATTGACTGCCCAAACCATTGGACGAAAGGCAAGCCCAAAGGCCCGCATTGCTGGGTTGACCTTCTCAATCATCCGCTCAGGGTCCTGAAGGGCCAGGGCCTTGGGGATCATTTCGCCAAACACAACGTGCATGTATGTGACGGCGCTGAGTGCCACGATGAAGGCAACGGTGTGGGCAGCAGCAGCCGAAAGGCCCCATCGTTCGAAGGGGCCATGAAGCCAGTCAGCGATGGTTGGCTCCCCGTACATGCCAAGGCCAATGCTGGCAAGGGTCACACCCAGCTGAGCAATAGCGATGTAGCGGTCTTTGCCCATTGGTTGGGCGAAAAGACTCACAATCCATCGAGCTGAGCGGTTGCCAGAATCGGCCCGAGCTTCCAGGCGGGACTGCCGAGCGGCTACCGCTGCAAATTCTGATGCTACGAAGATGCCGTTGATGAGAATGAGCGCTGCGAAAACGACGAGGGGAATCAGGATAGTCAGGCTCATGAAGAAGACTCCGGGATGGAGAAACTTGCACGAGCGACAGCTCGCCCATCGAGCTCTTCAACTTTGAGCGCTACTTCGTTTGGGCCGATCAGTATCTCGTCGCCGAGTTCGGGTAGTCGCCCAAGTTCGTGCCACAAAAGACCACTGACGGTTTCGATCTCGCCAGGTTCGACGTGGAGGCCGAATCGGTCGTTGAGAAGATCAATGAGGACATCACCTCTCACCCACACACGGTCACCCTCAATGACAAAGGGATCCACTTCGTCATCAAACTCATCCTGAACTTCTCCGAAGACTTCCTCCAGGGTGTCCTCCAGGGTGACCATTCCAGCTACCCAGCCATACTCGTTCACGACGAACGCGCAATGATGGTCCTGATCTCGCAACATCAACCACAGGCGGGGAACGGTCAGCACCTCGGCGACAGCAAGTGCTGGGCGGCACATCTCTGAAACAAGGCTGTCTGGGTTCGTCTGCGCTTCTGCGAACAGATCTCGCACATGGACGATCCCGTCTACCTCGTCGCCATCACCGGTGACGGGGAATCGTGAATGGGGGCTTGCTGCTATAGCTGCGAGACCTTCAGCGACAGTGTGAGAGCCCGGAACAGTTTCCAGGCGCCTTCGAGGAGTCATGATCTCTCGCACAACACGATCCTCGACGCTCAACACACCGGCAAGCATCTCGCGCTCTGACGCATCGATCAGCCCGCCAGTGGCGCTTGCGCGGTAGAGGCCAGCGAGTTCCTCGGCAGAGTGAACTTGGCCGTGGCCGCCACCGCCGTTCAGTTTCATGAGTCTCATCAACCGGAATGCTGATCCATTGAAGAGTGCCACGAATGGACGAAACACGAGTTGGCTGACCTGCATTGCGGGCATCACCAGCATCGCAAGTCGCTCTGGGTATCGAAGGGCGGCTGTTTTGGGCAGGAGTTCTCCCAGGATAACTTGGAGCGCTGTGATCGCTACCAACACGACAATGATCGCGGCCCCACGACTGCCTTTGCCGAAGAGTGGCTCCAACGCTGGGGTGATTTGAGCTTGGCCGTACGCGCCAGCGACCAAACTTGTGAGTGTGATGCCTACCTGGCACGCGGCGACGTAGTTGTCGAGCTTGGTGGCGTCTCGCAGAATGACAAGAAGCCGTGCCGCTGCTGCGCTGCCATTGTCGGCTGCTTCCTGTACCCGTGATCGGCGTGCTCCGACTGTTGCGAACTCGGCGGTCACGTAGAGCGCGTTGAACGCAACCATCACCAAGATCACGAAGAACGGAATAGCAACGCTCATCGCTGTAGTTGGTGCGTGCGTTTCAAGATACGGGGCAGCCGGGAGGGCACAAGAGAGGCGCCCGAAGCCATGGCAAACATCACGTGCGCATTCTATACGGGTGGAGTCTTTAGGCCTGCAACCGGGTGTGTGGCGAATTGTTCAGCGTGGGCATCCAACCGATGGATCAGGGCTGGCGAAAGCACTGCGTCAGGATCGCGATGTCGGGACAATGCGTTTGTTGTACCAACCAACGCAGCGACCAGGTTCGGACAGGTGGGACAGGATCTCAAGTGAGCCTCGACTGCGGATCGAAGCTCGGCATCGAGTGAGTCATCGAGGTATTCCGAAACGTGTCGGCGCGCATCCCAACAACGCATTGGGACTCCTTGTTGTTCGATTCGGGTGGTGGCGGATTCAGCGAGGGCGCTGACCATGGCCATTCGAGCTCGTCGCAGCCGTTGCTTCGCCGCGGGGAGACCGATTTCTAGTTCCTCAGCGATTGCCTGAACAGTCCAGCCTTCGACGTCATGAAGGACGATCATGCTTCGGTAGTCAAAGGAAAGTCGCGCCAACGCGTCGAGGAGTTCGTCGCGTGTCTCGATCAGATCCAACACGGCGGCAGTGTCGATGGTGAACGAATCATCGCGCCAGTCGGCGTCGACGTGGTCCATGGAGATTTCACGAAGTGGGCGCCGTGCCCGATCGATGGCGAGGTTGCGGAGGATTCTCCGTAGCCAGCTGAGTTCAGAAGACTCGCCCCGAAACGTCTCCCGCGAGCGAAATGCCCGGAGGAGCGTTTCTTGGACAAGGTCCTCCGCCTCAGCTACCGAAGGGGTGAACGATCGGGCAAATCGGAGAAGGTCTGAGCCGTGTGCCACGACGCGGGTCGCCCAGACGCTGTCATCGTCTGCCGAGCCTCGGTGGTTCATCGCTTTGATCTGCGCTTCGCTTCGCTGGTGTGTGCCCATACTGACGCTTGGGCGAGAGGTGAGTCAGGACTTCTTTGGGAGTGGGCAGGTGTTCATTCCGACCAAGCTGTAGATCGGGCAGGTTCCCACGGCACCGGTGAGGGCCATGATCGCGGCAACAACAAGCAGGATGATCCCACCAACGGAGCCAAATCCGAGCACTCCACTGCCGACAAGGGCAGCGGCAGCGATGACGAAGCGAACAATTCGATCGGTTGATCCAACATTGTGTTTCATTGAGCAGTCTCCTGGTTGACACTACCCCTGAGTGGGGGAGTCGGCCTGATGGCCGATACCAACACTGACGAGATTGGGTCTCAAAGAGATACCAGATCTCCTGAAGTATTTCGGAGGTGATGAGCCCGACAGGATCACGCTGAGCGGTCGTTGCCGGGGTCGGGCGATTGGGACTTGGCGGGTCGCTCGTGAGCACTACCCTCATGGTGACGCCGTAGGCATCGATGAGGGGGAGTTGGCATGGCAGATCTCAGTGGCAGGGTAGCGCTGGTAACTGGCGCAGGATCGGGCATAGGCAAGGCATGCGCCGAGCGGCTTCGCTCCGATGGCGCCACCGTCGTAACGCTCGACATCTCCGGAGAGGTGGACCATGAGATTGACGTGCGGTCTGAGTCCGAGATCGAGGCGCTGGTGGCGAGCATCCTCTCGGCCCACGGCCAACTCGACATTGTCGTGAACGCTGCAGGCGTGGCCGGCGGGGGCCCTGTTCATATGGTGCCTCTCGAGGAATGGGATCGAGTGATGAGCATCAATCTCACTGGCACCTTTCTCGTCTGCAAGCACGCGGTGGCTGCGATGCTGCAGCACAAGCGAGGCAGCGTGATCAACATCGCCAGCGTGGAAGGCATTGAGGGAACTGAAGGCGGTAGCGCCTACAACGCGTCAAAGGCGGGGGTGATTCTCCTCACCAAGACCATGGCAATCGACTACGGCATCCATGGCATTCGAGCCAACGCGATCTGCCCTGGCGGCATCGACACGCCAATGCTTCGCCAGTTCATCGACGCCCCGGGGTTGGAGAAGTATCGCGACACCATGCTGGACGCACACATGCTTGGCAGATTCGGCCAACCGGAGGAAATCGCGGCCGTAGCGGCATTTCTGGCCTCAGATGACGCATCCTTCGTGACGGGCCACGCACTCGTCGCCGATGGCGGAATGACAGCGGGCCTGCGTGCCGGTCTGTTCGAGAATTTCTGATGGGCACCCTTGTTGACGGACCAGCGGCCGCGGCGAGCCTGAGAGCCCTCGCCGAGACCGAAGCGGCAGCCTCTGAAGAGTTCCGCACCCTCTCGCCAGTTTGGGTGGACGCGTTGTGGCAAAGCGGGCTGATGACCTATCTCAATGCCCCTGAGGCGGGTGGATGCGAGCCAGGCATTGCTGAAGTCATTGAGACCTGGATGGAGCTCGCGACCCAGGATGGCTCGCTCGGGTGGATTGGTATTGCCAACATGCCCTCGGCGATGGCGGCCTCGGTGTTCCTCCCCGAGCTCGGATTTGCCGAAGTGTTCGGCAATCCGCAATCCCAAGTGACCGTGGGCGGTCAGTTCTTTCCCAATGGCAGCGGCGAGGCTACCGATGGCGGCTACACCGTGGCTGGGGCGTGGAACTTCGGTTCCGGAACTGGTCATTCGGCCTACGTTGCCTGTGGCTTCTTCCCGATCGTGGATGGTGAAGCGAACTTTGATCTCAGCGAGTTTCGCGTTGGCATCATTCCTCGTGAGCAAATTGAGTTCAACGACGGGTGGCACGTTCAAGGCCTCCGTGGAACGGGAAGCTACGACTATTCGGTCACCGAGGTCTTCGTTCCTGAGCACCGTTGTTTCGGCCTCTTCACTCGCGAACCTTTGCGCGGCGCGAGTCCGCTGTTTCGCATGGGACTGATGCCGGTCACGGCTGCGGGTCACGGAGCCTGGGCTCTTGGCGTCGCGAAAAGCATGCTTGATGACGTTGCCGAACTGGCGCAGACCAAAGCTCGGATGTCGGATATGGAGACGTTGGCGCGGCGAAACACGTTTCAACGGAACCTCGCGCATTTCACTGGTATGTGGCGAGCGGCGCGGGCCGGAATGATTGAGACCTTCGTCGGTGTCGAGGAAGCAGTTGCATCTGGACAGTCGCTGACACCCACGATGCGTGCAGACATGCGAGTTGCTGCGACCTACGCGACAGAGGCGTCTCGCGAGGTTGGTCAATGGGCCCACCTTGCCGCGGGGACCTCAGCCATTCGCAACGGCAGCCGGCTGGAGCGTGCCTTTCGTGATCTCTACACCGGAACCCAGCACGCGTTCATTAGCGAGAAGACCTATATCGACTCAGCGCAGATTTGGCTTGGCCTCGAGGAGGACCTGCCCGGAGTATGA
>DORQ01000074.1:5463-10335 GCA_003514205.1 Acidimicrobiaceae bacterium | reverse complement strand
TGCCAGTGCCAGTGCCATTGCCAGCGGCTACGGCGCCGGCGCCGTCAGCCTCCGCCGAGATTGTTGGCACCAAGGTTGGGCTGAGTCCACGCCCAAATGCCCCGATCGGCATCCTGACGGGAACCTACGGCGCCCGGGTTTTGGCCCCGCTCGTTGCCGAATTGGAACGAGACGACGTGCGAGTGATTCCGGTAACGAGTGGCTTCTTTGGCGGAAACGTAGGTGTGGCTGGTTTGATGGTGGGTGAAGACCTGCGTCGAGTACTCGCCGATGAGCCTGTTGGGCACCGGTATTTGTTGCCTGACGTGTGTCTTTCCGGTGGTCGATTCCTTGATGGGTTGTCGCCCGAGGACCTTCCTCGTCCGGTGCAAGTGGTCGCCACTGATGGTGTCGCCCTGAGAAAGGCTCTGTCGTGACAACTGACGACTCCCCAGAAATAGTGGCCCCCAAGCCTGTGCAGCGCCTCCCGATGGTTGCCATCGTTGGCCGCCCAAACGTCGGCAAGTCCACCTTGATGAATCGCATCATCGGTCGGCGCGAGGCGATTGTCCAAGAGAAGCCGGGGGTCACCCGGGACCGCAAGTCGGTTGAAGCTGAATGGAACGGTCGAGTCTTCGAACTCGTAGATACCGGTGGTTGGATGCCTGGTGGCACCGATCTCGACAAGAAGGTGACGGAGCAGTCGGAGAAGGCAATCAAAGAGGCCGATGTCATCTTGTTTGTTGTGGATGCAACGGTTGGCCCCACCGATGATGATCTCGCAGTCGCTCGAATGCTCGCGAGAGGCTCCGCCCCGGTGATCGTTGCGGCGAACAAGGTGGACCACGAATCACACGAGAATGCCATCTGGGACTTCCTCAGCCTGGGTCTTGGTGATCCGATGGCAATCTCAGCGCTTCACGGCCGAACCACCGGTGACATGTTGGACCGGATGCTGACCTACTTCGCGCCAGCGGCGCCAGAAGAGGAACTTGCTCCGTCCGAGGAGGATGAAGGGAATCAGATGTTTTCGGTGGCCCTCGTTGGTCGCCCGAACGTCGGAAAGTCGACGCTGTTCAACCGTCTGATCGGTGAGGATCGCTCAGTCGTCCACGACATGGCTGGAACCACCCGGGACTCAGTGGACACCATTGTCGAAACTGAGCACGGTCCGGTGAAGTTTGTTGACACTGCGGGAATGCGACGAAAGAGCCGAATTGAGGATGGTACCGAGTACTTCTCGATGGTTCGTGCGCTGCAATCAGTCGATTCCGCGGACGCTGCGCTGCTGGTGATCGACGCAACTGAGGGCATCACCCATCAGGATCAGCGCCTTGCCGAACGCATCGACGCCTCTGGATCTCCCATTGTGGTGCTGCTGAACAAATGGGAACTCCTCAATGAGGAGGGCCGCAATGAGGTGTTGTACCAAATGTCGCAACGGCTGCACTTCCTCGGGGACTCAGCAGTGCTGCGAATCTCCGCATTGAACGGCAGAGGCGTCCATCGATTGTTGCCGGCGCTTGAGACTGCAATTGAGGCGTATCACCGTCGAGTGCCGACACGGAAGGTGAACGATGTGATCCGCCGTGCCCAACAGGCCCAGCCTGGCCCACACGGTGTACGGGTGATGTATGCGACACAGGGTGCTGCGGATCCGCCAACCTTCACGCTGTTCTCCAACAAGACCGTTCCTCCTCACTACCTTCGCTACCTTGAGCGGATGCTTCGCGAGGAGTTCGACCTCGGCGCTACGCCGATCAAGCTCCGGGTGAGGAAACGAACCGACGGCTAAAGCGGGAGCCGGGTTGCGCGGTTGGTTCCGGAAGGCACCTCAAATCGGGCGATCGGTCGTGGTGTCTCGTTGACCTTCGAGTCATGTCCGTAGAAGGTCATGGTGGCCTTCGAGGCCACGAGTTCAAAAAGCCCCCAGCCGTTGAGGTCAAGATTCGAAAAATTCAACGCTGGGTGTGCCGCGAGGAGCCCACCATTTGCTGAAGCGATTACCTGCTCGACCAGATTCAGCGTGGTGGAGGTGATGGAGCTGACTACGAACTCGGTGAGCACGTGGGGGCTGGTGTCGTCGTCGTAATCCTGGCGAACATCGGCTTGGAAAAACGCGTGGTAGTCGCCAGTCAGGACGATGACATTGCCGATTTCGTTCTCACCTAGGTGATTCAGGAGAACATCCCGCTCTGCGGAGAAGCCAGTCCATCCGTCGGTGTTGGTATAGAGCCCAGCATGGCGCACAAGGCCCGGGTTCTTGGCTCGCTCCTCCGGGGTGTCCAGATCGACGAACCGGATCGGCGAGACCATGACCTGCGAACCCAGCAGCTTCCACGCCACGTTGTCGGTTTCGGCAGCCGTGAGGGTGTTCAGCAGCCAGTCGCGTTGGGTGCTCCCGAGAAGTGAGCGGTTGGGATCGGCGAGCTCTGGTGTCATCTCAGTGAATAGCAGCCCATCGTCGAGATGGGTGCCGCGGTACTGGCGGGTGTCGAGCAATGCGAGATCTGCAAGGTTGCCCCAGCGGAGTGATCGGTAGATCTGGAAGTGGTCGATCGGCCACACGGGCTGGTACAAAAACCAGGCTTCATGTGCTGCATCAGCTCGAGCTTGCTGGGTAGCAATCTCGACGGAATCGTGATCGTTCCATAGCTCGTGGTCATCCCAGATCACCATCCACGGATGTGCGGCGTGTGCGGCTTGCAGGTCGGGGTCAGTCTTGTATCGCCGGTACTTGGCTCGGTACTCCTCCGCGGTCTTGCAGGTGGCGATCGGCTCAGAGCGGACTCCGATCGGCCCCATGCTGTTTTCATAGATGTAGTCGCCGAGGAACAGCACAGCATCGAGTGGTTGTTGGGAGATCTGGCGCCAGGCCGAGTAGAACCCGGCTGAGTAGTGCTGGCAGGTGGTCACCGCCAACTTGAGACTGCCGACCGGGGCTGCGGCAACAGGCAGTGTTCGGGTGCGGCCCACGGGGGACTGCATTGCATCAGCGGTAAACCGGTACCAGTAGTTGGTGTCGGGAGCCAGGCCACCCACGAGTACTTTGACGCAGTGATCTGCCCCTGCACTCACTGGAGCGGTCCCCGATGCGACGACTGTCGTCATTGCTGGATCCGAAGCGACTTCCCAGGTGCAGCTGGGAGCGGCCGAAACTCGGGGGTCGACGCGGGTCCACAGCACCACTTGGGTTGGACTGTGCAGCCCCGAGGCGATGCCCTGAGGGAAGTGCCCCGCTATGGGCAGTTCGTCGGGTGCGCAGGCGCTGAGGGGGGCAAATGCCGCTGCGCCTGCCCCGACTGCTCCTAGACGCAGGAAGTCTCGACGATCCACAAGTAGCTCCAAAAAGTGCTGGAAGGTGACTGAATGACTCTTGGAGAATAGAGGGTGAACGGGAGGTGAACAACTGGGAAATCGGCACTCCCAGATGCCTTCCACGCCATCGCGGCCTAACGTGGGGAGTAGCCATGATTCCGCAGCCTCTTCTTCTCGTAGCGTGCATTCTGTGCCTGGTGGCCGCCGGGCTCTGGGGCCGCAGTGCGCTGATCCGCATGAGGCTGCTTCGCAAAGTCGAAGGCCACGCGGACGAGGTTGCGCTCCGACAGTTGGTCTCGGGTGACCTTGCCAGAGACACACATGCAATGGGTATGTATGTGGTCATCGCGCTGTTCTTTGGTGTGGCGTACGTGACTCATCCTGACCTGGCTCCGCCATATTGGATGCTCGGAGGGCTCGTGGTTCCGCTGATGGCCACGATGATGCTGGCTCAGTACGCCAGACGAGACGGCTCACTTGCACGAAACCGCTTGCAGGTTGAGCGTCGTGCCATGGAAGTGCTGCAACAAGAAGAGTCGGCACCTCAGCGGTGGGCGGAACGACTCGCACCGTCGGTACTGCCAGACACCCCAGGTTATGAGCTCGGCACCGCGCACCAGGCAGGCGTGGGAGTCATGTCGGGCGACCTACTCGACGTATTTGAACTGCCAGGGGGCAGGTTGGGGTGCGTGGTCGGCGATGTTTCCGGCCACGATGTCGAGGCTTCAATCACCGCACTCCAGACGAAGTTCCTGCTTCGCTCCTACCTGCGGCGATTTCGCGATCCTGGTCAAGCCCTCGAGGAGTTGAACCGTCAGTTGGTTTCCCTCGAACGCCCCGAGGAGTTCGTTTCGCTGTGCGTAGTTGTTCTTGACCAGCATGCCGAGACGCTGCGCTACGCCTCCGCTGGCCATCCGGCAGCGTGGTTTGTGCGAGATCGAGAGATCCATCCGCTGCGATCCACGGGACCACTGCTGATGATGGAGGGTGGGTCGGAGTATCTGTCGCGAGAGGAGTTGATCTCGCCGAACGACGTCGTGGTGATGTTGACCGACGGTCTCGCGGAGGCGCGGGCGGGGGAGAAGTTCTTCGGAGAGGAGCGGTTGGCAGCCATGATTCGCAAGAATGCCGATCTTGCACCCTCGGTGTTGTGCAAGCTGTTGGTCGATGCGGCTGCCGAGTTCTCCGATGGCCCAATCGCTGATGACGTGACGGTGTTGGCTGTCAGGAAAGCCTGAACGGAAGGCGCGAACGAGGCAGAGTTACCGCGAGTAGTTGGCTGAAACTGGAACTGACCGGGCAAACTCATTGGATGTCGTCGACGGAAACTGCTCACTCTGCCCCCGAGTCCCAGCCCAACGCGGGGCCTGCTCCGGCGGCCGAGCCACACCCACGTCACGGGCAGCGCCTTCAGACCGCCCGTGAGCGTGCTCCGCTCGGCAACCTTCACAAGGAGGGTGAGAAACTCGCCCGGCAGAACAAGTTGTTCGTGAGGGAACGAATTGCCCTGCTCGTCGATGAGGGCTCCTTTGTTGAAGACGGTCTCCTCGCCAACGCGTCAGCCCAGGACCTTCC
>DORQ01000074.1:4480-5247 GCA_003514205.1 Acidimicrobiaceae bacterium | reverse complement strand
GTCAAGGCAGGGTCGTGGGGTGCGCGGACCGTGGAGAAGATCGTTCGGATGACCGACATCGCGCTTCGAGACAATCTGCCCATCTTCTGGCTGATTGACTCAGCTGGAGCACGAATTACCGATCAAGTTGAGCTGTTTCCTGGGCGACGGGGCGCCGGACGGATCTTCTACAACCAGGTTCGGCTGAGCGGAAAGGTCCCACAGATCTGCTGCCTCTTTGGCCCCAGCGCAGCTGGAGGGGCCTATATCCCTGCTTTTTGCGACATCGTGATCATGGTCGAAGGAAACGCCTCGATGTATCTCGGCTCGCCGCGAATGGCCGAAATGGTCATTGGGGAAAAGGCGACCCTGGAGGAGACAGGTGGAGCGCGAATGCACTGCAGCGTCTCGGGTTGCGGCGACAACCTGGCAATCGACGATGAGGATGCAATCGATCAGGCAAAGGCCTATTTCACCTACCTGCCTTCCTATTGGCGGGATCAGCCGCCCAGCTACGCTCCCGAGCCGCCGGCCCGTGAGCTCACGGCCAACGTGGTTCCAGCGGAGGAGACCATGGGCTACGACATGCACACGGTCATCGAGTGCCTGGTCGATGCGGAGAGCTTCTTTGAAGTGAAGCCACTGTTCGCTCCGGAGCTCATCATCGGGTTCGGACTCATGGACGGAAGCCCGGTGGGATTCGTGGCGAACAACCCCATGGTGAAAGGCGGTGTGCTCTTCACCGACACAGCGGACAAAGCGGCCCGATTCATCTGGAACTGCGATGC
>DORQ01000074.1:1552-4282 GCA_003514205.1 Acidimicrobiaceae bacterium | reverse complement strand
CAGGGGATCATCCGCCACGGGGCGAAGATGATCACGGCAGTGTCCGAGGCGACCGTTCCCAAGATCTCGGTGATCGTCCGCAAGGCGTATGGAGCTGGACTCTATGCAATGAGCGGGCCAGCCTTTGAGCCAGAGGCCACCATTGCGCTTCCGACAGCCAAGATTGCCGTGATGGGTCCGGAAGCAGCGGTGAATGCTGTGTTCGCGAACAAGATCGCCGCGATTTCTGACGACGCCGAGCGAGAGGCGTTCGTTGCCGAGCAACGCGAGATCTACGAGGAGGACGTTGATCTTCTCCGACTCGCCTCAGAACTCGTGATCGACGCGATCGTTGACTGGTCTGAGCTTCGTTCGGACATTCTTCGCCGGCTCACTCGCGCAGCTGGCAAGACCAGGTACTTCTCGGACCGCAGGCACGGGGTCCCGCCAGTCTGATTCAGGGCTGCAGCCGCCTCGGCCGCAGCGGCGCTCTTAGTGCTCCACAGAGGTTGGCATGACTCCTGCGTGGAGCAGGGCTTCAAGAACGCCACCAAGGGTTTCGAACATCGTGAACAACGACGCTCGGGCTGCATCGTCGGGATCGATGATGCTGAGCGTCTCAATACCAAGGAACAACGCTGCCATCGCGTTTGCCACATCGTGGGCCGGCACGAGCGTTGCGAGCGGTGAGTCCCCAAGGAGGCGGGTGATGATGTCCTCCACCATGTCGACCCAGGGTTGAAAGGGCTCTTTGAGTCGCTCCTGTAGCTCTGGATCGCCGCAGGATCCAGCGATGATCTGATTGAGCACGCTGGTCTGACCAGTGGCCACGTCCTGTTCATGCAGTTCGGCCGCAACATGCACAAGTTCGCCAAAGGAGGAGACCGTCCCAAGCCGTTCCGCATATCTGATGTGGCGTTGGTCTCCCATGAACTGCAGGGTGGAGATGAGTAGGTTGGAGATTGAGCCGAAGTGATAGTGGATTAATGCTTGGTTGAAATCGCCAGTCCTCGCGATTGCCCGGACGCTGGTGCCAACGATGCCCTCGGTCCGAAGGGTCTCCATGGTTGCTTCGATGATTCGGGTCTTTGTGTCCATCCCGATCGTGCTGTGTTGAGTTGTTCGTGCCCGAGCCATGGAGCGCCTTTCGAACTGCTGGTGCTACAAGTCTGCCCGATTATGCGATGGGTGGTGGAAGGAGCGGGCTGTATTCGACGTTTGGTTGTTCGAAGTACGAACCAGACCGAGGTGCGGATTGGGTTCGGAGCCCGCGACGCCGTATCGAGAACAGTACGACCATGTTCGCGCCATGCAGTATGCCCGACATGATGAGCAGCAAGGCCAGCCGTTTGACGACTAGGCCGAATGCCTCGCCGGGTGATTCGGTGCCCACTGGGTTCATGTACATGAGCGCCCATCCGAGATGAAACATGAAGAAGCCGACAGCCAAGAGATGATTCACCGACTTCGAGAGCTCTGAGTCGCTCCCAAACACTTCCTTGAGGAAGATCGAGCCGTTGGTGAAGAGGGTCCGAGTGAGGAGGGTGGAGAGGAGGAGCGCAATGACTCCATAGCCTCCGAACAGCCAGTAGTTGATAGCGAATTCTGGATTGAGGGTGTCGGTATACATGTGCTGAACCTTTCGGTGGGTGAGCTCTGTTTGTGGAGCCAAGGCCGTGGATTCAATCAATAGCCTTGGGCAAGTGATTAAATCATACGCATAACTCCGGACGATGCAAGCAGGTTCTCGGATCCGGTCGACCTGTGGACATGTAGGAGGCCTTTGCTACCCTCAAGGCCCGTGCTCACGCTATGTATCGCAGAGGTGTATCCGTGGCCACCACGGCGCGGCTATGAGATACGGCTGGCCAACTTGCTGTCTGGGCTTGCCCTGAACGGTCCCGTCGATTTCGTATGCCTCGACGCCTCAGGTCGATCACAGGAACATACGCCGCAGGGGATCACCTGCATCGGGGCTCCCGCTTCCAAGGAGCGATCCTGGGTTGGCTGGCTGCCAAGGTGGCTGCTCAGATCCAAACCGCGCCGGCTTGTACGCCAGGACTTTTCTCGGGCTCGAGAGATTCTCGGTGCTGGAAGCGATTCCAAGTACGACCTTATCTACTACTCCCATATTGATTCCTGGCATGAAACTCAGGGGCTCTGTGTTGGTCCATCCATCATTGACCTCGACAACCTTGAGCATCTGAATCTTCGTAGCACTCGCCGACTCGGGCCACGCTTCTGGTCGGGCGATAGTGCCGTGGGTCGACTCAGGAAGATGGCTCGGTGGATGGTAGCCAGTGGGTTCGATGTCATCGATGAGCGCAGATGGGACCGGATTCAGCGACTAGCTGCAACCAAGTCTGCGGCCGTTCTGGTATGTAGTGAACTTGATGTTGAGCGGAGCAATTGCACCAATGCAGTTGTGATACCAAACGGGTATCAACCTGAATGGTCTCCCCAGAGTCATCGCCACATCAACTCGCCAGGAAATCCGGTGTTCCTGTTCGTCGGTAGCCTCGGCTATCTTCCGAATGCCGACGCACTGCAATGGTTCGTCTCCGAGATTGCTCCACTCATTCATCAGGAGCTACCTGGCGCGCAGTTCCGCTTCGTCGGCGAGTGTGGCCCTTCGGTCCAGTCGATTCAGAGTGGCGGCGGTGTGGTGGTAGTTGGGCCAGTACCCAATCTTGAGCAGGAGTTCGCTCAGGCAGACGTGGCGATTGTGCCGATTCGGAGCGGGGCTGGAAC
>DORQ01000074.1:0-1263 GCA_003514205.1 Acidimicrobiaceae bacterium | reverse complement strand
GAGAGCTCCGAGCGAACTGCAATGATCGATGCAGCGGAGCAACGCTTTCACGATCGATACGACTGGAACGACATCCGTTCGAGCGTCGCGCTGCTCGCCCGCTCTGTGGTTGAGCAGGCAGACACGAACGAACCACCGCAACGGGACTGAGCCGGTTGGCGCTAGAAGCGTTCGACCCCTTTTCATTCTGGAGGGACTATGAGAGTGTGCAGTGCCAGGGGTGAGAAGGAGAGAGATGACAGACGCAGTCTTCGATGCTGAGGGGATTCCGCGGCGGGAGTTGTTGAGGATCTTGGGTATCGGGGTGCCTGGGGCACTGATGTTGAGCGGATGCTCAGTCGAGCCAGCTCCGGAGTACCCGTCGCCGATTCACGACCAACCCGACCCCGCCCCCTTCACCGAAGGAGTGATGGCCGGCGATCCGTTGCCCTGGGGTACCACGCTGTGGACTCGACTAGAGACGACCGGCACGACAGATGTGGGGGTGCTCTGGGAGGTTTCTGAAACCCCGAACTTCGAAGTACTCCTCGCCGGAGGAACCACCACCGCAACGGCGACCGCCGACTTCACGGTGAAGGTTCAGGTGACCGGGCTAGCCCCAGACCGCTGGTACTGGTATCGCTTTGAAGCCTTAGGGGCCGCGTCGCGGATTGGACGCCTACGAACAGCGCCATCAGCTGATGCCTCAGCTTCTAGCCTGCGATTCGCATATGGGAGCTGCCAACAGCTCAATGACAGTCACTTTGTGGCGCTCAGCGCAATCGCCCGAGAGCCGAATCTGGACTTTCTGATGCATCTGGGCGACTACGTCTATGCCAGCGATTCAGGCACGCAAACCTTGGACCACTACCGCGGGTTGTATCGGCGATGGCGCAAAGAACCGCTACTGCGCGAGGTGCATGCGGCACTGCCACTCGTGGCGATGTGGGATGACGGCGAGTTCTACAACGGCGTTGATCGCACTGGGCCTCCAGCGCGACTGGCCGCGGCTCAGCAGGCCTTCTGGGAATCGATGCCGTTGAGCTCCAACGCAGGGGCGCCCATCTACCGAAACCTTCACTGGGGGGCGCTCGCCGACCTTGCTGTGATCGATGTTCGCTCACAGCGCGACCCGGCGATCTCAGGACTCGATAGAACGAGTGGCGGGGGAGCGGCAGCCTACGATCCTGGCCGATCGACCCTCGGGGTGACTCAGTTCGCGTGGTTGAGTGATCAACTAGCGCGGGCTTCTGGGCTGTGGAGCCTGGTCGGCTCGGGCGTGCC
>DORQ01000053.1 GCA_003514205.1 Acidimicrobiaceae bacterium | reverse complement strand
GACGCCGATGGCGATACCTTGACCTATGAGTGGTCCATCAATGGAACGGTCGTGGCTGGGCAAAGCGCAAACAAGGCCACGTTGACCTTGAAGAAGGGCGACCTGGTGAAGGTTCGTGCCACCGATCCAACCTCGTTGGCCTCAGACGCCGTACCGTTCGATTGCACGGGCAACACCCGTCCCAAGGTTTCACTCACCTGCCCCACCGAGATCATCTACGGCAACGAGGTGGAGTTTGCAGCAACGGTCGAAGCCGATGACACCACTGGTTTGGTATTCACGTGGGCCAAGAACGGCACCATCATCGACAAGCAGATCACGTCGAAACTCAAGACCACCTTCCTTGAGAACGACAAGTTCAGCGTGAACGTGATGTCCAAAGCTGGGCTTGTCTCGGCCACAGTGACCGCCAACTGCGCAGGCAACAAGCCAACTGGGCCGACGACCACGTCGAGCCCATCAACAACAGTTGCTGGCGTCAGCACCGAGATGCCAGCCGCACCCACTGTTCTCGGAACCCGCGTGTACCGAGCCGGCTCACAAACGCCCAGCTCTAACCTCGCGGTGACTGGCGGCGAAGCGTTGTTCATGGCTGCGGTAGCGCTGCTGTTGGCTTCCGCCGGAGGCGTGCTGTTGTTCGCCACTCGACGGCGAGTTGTCGAGTCCTAACGATCACTCCCCCCAGTGAAACGTTGTTGGCAGAGCCCCCAAGGGGCTCTGCCAACACGCGTTGTGGCGTCAAGTCTGGGAGACCCGAACGGCTAGATTTGGGGTATGGGAACTATTCGATGTTCAGTCCAAGAAGCAGCTGATCTTGTGCGCACTGTCGACTCGTTGAGCCTTCCGCTCGGTGTCGGCCAACCGGTTGGGTTGATACACGCGCTGGGCGAGCGAACCGACTGGGAACGGCTCGACATTCTTGGTGCCATGCTCGTGGACTTCTATTCGCTGTTCGATCACCCGGGCGTGTTCCTCAAGTCGATGTTCTTTGGACCCGCCGAACGGATCTACCGGGATTTTGGTCGCAACATCTCGTTCATACCCGCCGACTTCCGGAGATTCGCCAGAGTCGCCCAACGCCACAATGCGCGGGTTGTGTCAACGATGGCCACCCCACCCGACTCCGACGGCTGGATGAGCCTCTCACTCCATGCTGGCGCAAACACCGCCGAACTCGCCGAAGCTGCTGCAGACCCAGATCGGCTCGTGA
This sequence comes from Acidimicrobiaceae bacterium, assembly GCA_003514205.1. Classification (GTDB taxonomy): domain Bacteria; phylum Actinomycetota; class Acidimicrobiia; order Acidimicrobiales; family Microtrichaceae; genus UBA11034. The sequence continues at coordinate 3,487 of DORQ01000053.1, read as the reverse complement.
TTGTTGAGACCAGTGCGGCGTTCCCTCACACCCTCGGGCTCGACTCGCACTACGAGCACCGCCTCCACGTGGATGAAGTCGACGTGATCTGCGAGTCAGGTCGTTCACCAGTGGTTCTGGAGGACGGTCCCGTCACCGAGGTGGAACGAGCTATTGCGGCCCACGCACAACAGTTCATTCGAAGCGGAGCAACCCTTCAGACCGGCTTCGGGTCGATTCCGTCGACGATTGCTACCGCGTTGGCCGAAAGCGACCTCGGCGATTTTGGAGTGCATTCTGAGATGTTCACCACTGGGCTCTACAAGCTGCACCAGGCGGGCAAGGTGACCAACGCACGGAAGGGCCAGTTCCAGGGGTACTCGTTGGCCACCTTCGCCGCGGGCACCCCTGATCTCTATGCCTGGTTGGATGGCAATTCCGAGGTTCGGTTCGCGCCAGTGGAGCTGGTGAACTCCCCCGAACACATCGCGGACAACGACCACATGGTCACCATCAACGGTGCCATCTCTGTAGATCTCTGGGGCCAGGTGACCGCCGATAGCATCGCTGGACATCAGTTCTCCGGCATTGGCGGCCATGAGGATTTCGTGAGCGGGGGTGGGTTGCAGTCCGATGACCGTTCGCTCATCTGCCTCCCCGCCACAGCCTCGGTGGGCGGTGAGCTTGTCTCTCGAATCGTGGCGCAGCTTGACCCGATGTCGATTGTCACCACTCCCCGACACCAGATCGATGTGGTGATCACTGAGTTCGGGGCGGCTGAACTCTCCGGCAAGACGACACAGGAGCGGGCAGCAGCACTCGCAGGAATTGCTCATCCGCAGTTTCGCGATCAACTCCTCGAGACCGTTCACATCCGCTAGCGGCGACACTAGATCCAAACTCGATCTACGATGCGTGGATGCGCACGCGACTGACCGAACTCCTCGACATCGAACACCCAGTAATGCTCGCCGGAATGGGCGGGGTTTCCTACAGCGAAGTAGTTGCCGCAGTGTCCGAAGGTGGTGGCTTTGGGTGCCTTGGTGCGTCCGCGATGAGCAACGACCGAATCGTGTCGGAGATGCAGGCAGTTCGAGCGATCACCGCCAAACCATTCGGCGTTGACCTCCTGACGGCTGCTCCCGGGGACATGCCAGCGCAGATCGATCTCATCGTCGCTGGTGGCGCCACAGTGTTTGTTGCGGGGCTCGGTGTGCCGCGGGAGGTCGTCGACCAGTGTCACGACAACAACATCATTGTGATGAGCATGTGCGGCAAGGTTCGCCACGCAATCGCCGCCGTCGAGGCTGGCTGCGACGCTGTTGTGGCCCAAGGGACCGAGGCAGGGGGTCACACCGGCCAGATCGCCACCATGGCGTTGGTACCCCAGGTCGTCGATGCCGTAGGTGATCGTGTGCCAGTCATTGCTGCTGGCGGACTATTCGATGGGCGTGGGCTGGCCGCAGCTCTGTCGCTCGGCGCTGATGGCATCTGGGTTGGAACCCGGTTTATCGCCACCCCGGAGGCCTACAGCGTTCGGGGCTACAAGGAGAAGCTGCTCGCCTCCCAAGAAGACTCAACCACCATCAGCCGCGGCTACACCGGCAAGACGTGCAGGGTGCTCCGCAACGACTACACCCAGTACTGGGAGCAACACCCAGACAAGCTTCAGCCGTTCCCGCAGCAGTTCATCCAGTCGATGAACGATGGCGCAAACCACATGGGCCAAGGCCTCGACGATGAGCGCGTCGACCCAGCCAAGGAGTTCTATCCAGCGGGCCAAGGTGTCGGTGGTATCCATGAGCTGGTTCCGGCGGCGGAGCTGGTTGGCAGGTTTGTTTCTGAGGCCGAGGCTGTGCTCGACCGAGTTGCTGGGCTGCGCTGAGCGCCTGAACTGAGCTACCCCAGCCGCTCGCCGGCTACTGCTGCCCTCACCCCGGCGAGAAACCGGTCAACATCGGCCTCAGTGGTGTCGAAGCTGGTCATCCAGCGAACCTCGTTGATGGACTCCTCCCAGTCCCAAAAGAACGACCAGGCCTGCAGCTTGGCAATGACATCTCGGTCAAGGGTCGCAAACACTGAGTTCACCTCGGGGTGGCGCCGAAGAGTGACACCGTCGATCTTTGCCGCTCCTGATGCGAGGCGCGCAGCCATCTGATTGGCATGGGAGGCGGCAGAGATCCATGTCGAATCCTTGAGGATCGCCTCGAACTGTGCCGAGATGAACCTCATCTTCGATGGCAGTTGGGCCAGCTGCTTGCGCACGAATCGAAACTCCCCACCAAGGCGCTCATCCAAGAAGACAACAGCCTCACCAAAGACCATTCCGGCTTTGGTACCACCCATCGACACCACGTCGACGCCGACCTCGGAGGTGATGGCTGAGACGCTCACTCCCAAGGCGGCTGCGGCGTTGGCCAATCGTGCGCCATCGAGGTGCAGCAGCATTCCATGGTCATGTGTGACCTCGGCGATTGCCGCGATCTCTGCTGGTTGATACAGCGTTCCTGATTCGGTGGATTGGGTGATGGAGACCACACCAGGCTGAACATGGTGTTCGCTTCCAACCCCAACTGATGCGGCTGCAACGATGTGCTCTGGCCTGAGCTTGGCATCCTCGGTTGGCAGGTCGACGAGCTTCACCCCGAGCAGTGCTTCAGGGGCACCACATTCGTCCTGGTTGATGTGAGCTTGTTCAGAACAGATGACTGACTGGTGGCGTTTGAGGACAGATCCGAGCGCCACGACATTCGCGCCAGTCCCGCCCCAGCAGAATCCCACCTGAGCCGGGCAATCGAAGAGCTCTTGGATCGACTGAATCGCCGACCGAGTCCATGGATCATCCCCATAGGCCGGCGTACCGCCGACATTGGCTGCAGCCAGCGCGGCGATCGCCTCAGGAAGGGCACCGGCAGCATTATCGGAAGCGAAGGAGCTCAGCGGTGGTTCTAGGACCGATTGTTCTGGGAGTTGCATGGGGACCCATTCTCGATGACGTTGGGGCACAGGGGGCGCAACCCCTGCCCAACGAGACGCTACGTTGACACTATGTCAGATGCTGCAACCACCTCAGTTCCGCTGGTCAATCGAAAGCGGGTCCTGAAACAACGTCCTGTCGGCCTCCTCACTGATGGCGATCTCGCATGGGAGGAGGAGCCGCTGCCCGATTGTGCTGAGGGTGAGGCCCTCATCGAGGTTCTTTACCTCGGCATGGATGCCACTGTTCGAACCTGGCTCAACCGCGGCGAGGGCTATTTGCCAGCCGTGGAGATCGGCGAGGTTGTTCGATGCAGCGGTATTGGAAGAGTGATCCAGAGCCGGTGCGAGACCATAGCTGTGGGAGATCTGGCCTACGGACTTCCTGGCTGGCAAACGCACGCCATCGTCCGAGACGACCTTTTCACCACCCGACTTCCGCCCGATGCCGACGTCATTCCCATGATGTCGATCTACGGGGCCACGGGCGCCACGGCGCTGTTCGGCCTCACCGAGATCGGCCAGGCCAAGG